>DAINRK010000345.1:0-5383 GCA_036741855.1 Anaerolineales bacterium | reverse complement strand
TTGCTTTTTTCGAGGAAAACGTTGAACGTTGCCCCAATCTCATCATAGACTCTCACAGACTCTTTGAAGTGTGAGCGCGCCGCATCGTAGTTCTTTCCATCGATCGCGATGAACCCTAATATCTCGGATGATTGGGCCTCCTGCGAGCGAAGACCCGCTTCTTTTGCCATGCGATACGATTCCTCCACATATTGCTGCGCCAGATCCCGATCCTGATGCAGGTTGGAAACCACGCGCGCCAATATGTTCAATGACCGGCAGATGATATAAACATCTCCCTCCGCGCGGGCGATGGAATAACTTTCCTGCAGCACGGCTTCGGCGCGTTCACGTTCTCCCAAAAATTCCAGCGGATACGCCAGTATCACCAAAGCAAATGATAGACCGCGTCGATCGGTGCTCTGACGGTATAGTGTGACGCTTTCTTCAGCGACGCGCTTCGCGTTGGCATTATCTCCCAATGATAGATATAACCTCGTCAGCCCGCGTAAGGCCCGGGCGCGTGCCACCAAGCGTTGTTCTTCTGATATGCCTTCGGGTACAGGAAGCTTCTCAGTTTGTTCCAATGCATTTTGTGTCCAACGGAAGCCTTCCGCGGAATACCCACCGGCTGTCCAGAAGAGGTTTGCGGCTCCAGCAATTCGCAGCGCGGCGTCTGGATTTTTATTCAATCCCCATTCCAACGCGGCGCGCAAGTTATCCTGTTCGGTCCACATACGGTTCTGCCAGAGGACTTGATCCCTGCCTTTGAGATGTTCATCCACCTGCTCGGCAAATCGCACAAAGTAACTGAGATGCCAGTTGCGAATCGATTCAACTTCATTGGTCTCGAAAAATTTCTCACGCGAATATTGGCGAATAGTTTCAAGGCGATGATAGCGAGTCTCACTCATCACTTCTTCGGTTGTCACCAGCGATTTATCCACGAGGCGTGTCAACAAATCGAGGACGTCATGAGGCAGGATGCCATCCTGTTCGTCATCCGCGCAAACTAATTCCGCAGCTTCGAGCGTCCAGCCACCAGCGAAGACCGCCAGCCTGCGGAACAATGTTTTCTCCTGTTCCGTGAGCAGGCTGTAGCTCCAGTCGATCATGGCGCGCAGGGTCTGTTGGCGCGGTAATGCAGTGCGCGAGCCACCAGTTAACAGACGGAAGCGGTCATCGAGCCGCGCGGCGATTTGTTCGGGAGTTAAGACTTTTACGCGCGAAGCGGCCAACTCCAAAGCGAGAGGGATGCCATCTAAACGGGAACAGATTTGGGCGACGAATGAAGCGTTGTCCTGCGTCAATTGGAAGCTCGGCTTGGCAGTTGCAGCGCGCTCGATGAAGAGCCGGATCGAATCCACTTTTTCCAATTCATCCAATGAAGGTAAATCCTCTGGATTCGGTGTCCTTAGCGATGGCACACGGTAAGTAGATTCGCCAGGGATGCCCAATGCCTCGCGGCTGCTGGCAAGGATGCGCAGTTTGGGGCAGGCCTGCAACAGCGACTCGCTGACGCGCGCACAGGCATCGATAAGATGTTCACAGTTATCGAACAGGAGCAGTGCTGTCTTCGCGCGCAGATAATCGATCAGCACTTCCACTACAGTGCGATGGCTGTCCTCACGCAGATTGAAAATGGAGAGCAAAGTTTGTGGGACGAGCCCCGGGTCGGTGACATCTGCAAATTCTGCGAGCCATACACCGTTCGGAAATTGATTCAAAGACTGTGAGCCCACTTCCAAACAGAGACGAGTCTTCCCCGCGCCGCCTGAGCCTGTGAGTGTCACCAGGCGATTCTCGCTGAGAGACTGCTTGATCTCTGCCAGCTCTTTTTCGCGCCCGATGAAACTCGTCATCTGGGCAGGGATGTTGTGAAGAGCTATGTCGATTGATTTGATGGGAGGAAAATCAACGGGAAGAGTGGCAATGTCCAGTTGATAAATATGTTCGGGATGGCTCATATCCCTCAGCCGCCGTTCGCCTAGGTCTCGCAACGTGACACCTTCAGGCAGGTCATCACGAATCAATTCCTGGGTTGCGAGTGAGACCAATACCTGCCCGCCGTGCCCCGCAGACATGAGACGTTGAATGCGGCTTAACGTGAGATACCCCTGGTACTCCCCGTTCTCCCGAACTTCTGCCTTACCGGTGTGGATTCCCATCCGTACCTTGACGGGTGACTCTCCCCAATCCTCGCGGGCTAGCTCCAACTGGGATTGAACCGCTGCTTGGAGTGCATCCCTTGCGGTATGGAAGCCTGCATAAAACGCATCGCCCCCTGTCTGAAAGATATGACCGTTATTCGCTTCAATCGCAGATTTCAAAATCGCATCATGGCGATCTCGCATTGATTCCCAGTGATCTGGATGTTCCTGAGCAAGTTTGGTACTGCCTTCGATATCGGTAAAGAGGAATGTAACGGTGCCGCTGGGCAGAGTTGCCATGAAGTCAGTATACAAGGTGTATGGAATACTATCAACCCAGAAACTATTCTGCTTGCCTTTTCGTCGTAAAAACTATACAATGATTCAAGATAATTGGAGGAACTTATGAGGCAGGATCGTTTTTTAGTTGGCATTTTGATCGGCATTGGTGTACTGATCGTGGCGGCGTTGGCCATCTTTTTTACACGTGGTGATACACAAACCTACGTTTCAGAGGACTCCCCCGAAGGTGTGACTCATAACTATGTGGTGGCAGTGCTGAACAAGGATTATGAAAAGGCGTATACCTATCTGGCGGAACTCGATAACAAACCGACCTATGAGCAGTTTCGAGATGCCTTCATCAAAGGGGTGATCAATCCAGATAATGCCGCTATAGATATCGGCCGCTCGGAGATCACCGGCGATACTGCTTCTGTCGAAGTTGCGCTCATTTACAATCCCAGTGACCCCTTTTCGACCGGGTATCGCGATGTACAGCGCGCGGTTTTAGTGATGCAGGGCGGCGCGTGGAAGCTATCGTCCATGCCCACCTATTATTTCTGGGACTACAACTGGTATCAGGAACTGCCAAAATGAAATCCATTCGCCGCCTTTATTTTTATCTTGTAGCTTTTATCAGCATCGAGGTGGTGCTGTGGGGATTGGTCGGTTTACTGCGTTCCATTGTGGATAATACCGTCTCAGGCGGGGCAGATGCACTCGCGCAGGCGCTGGCATTGATCCTGGTCGGCGTGCCGATTTTCCTCTTCCACTGGTTGTGGGCACAACGTGCCTCGGCGCGCGACCCGGAGGAAAAATCTGCCACATTGCGCGCAGTTTTCCTCTATGGGATCTTGCTTGCGACTCTCATTCCCGTAGTACAAAACCTGCTGGCGTTCATTAACCGTTCTTTTATTCAAACTGCGCGGGTCGATGAGTTTCGGGCGCTGGTAGGTGGTTCACAAACATTGGCAGATAATCTCATCGCCATCCTCATGAATGGGATTGTCGCTGCTTATTTTTGGAACATTCTGCGTAACGAATGGGCGACTCTCACAGACAAGCAAAACTTCATTGAAGTCCGCCGCCTGTATCGTTACATCTGGATGCTCTATGGTTTGTTAATGACTGTATTCGGTGCGCAGCAAATCCTGCAATATCTCTTTTATGTTCCAGGAGATGTATTGGGAGAACTGGGACGAGAGATGGTTGTCAACGGGACCGCCTTACTCCTGGTTGGAACGCCACTATGGGTCTATTCCTGGCGCGTCATTCAGGACTCGTTGTCTGATCCCGCGGAAAGAGGCTCGAATCTCCGCCTGGGCATTCTCTATCTTCTTGCACTGGGCGGAGTTATCACCGTTATCACAACTTCATGGTCAATTGTGAATACTATCCTCCTTCTTTTGCTTGGGCAGGACATGACCTTCGGCGATGTCATGCGGCGGATCGGTGGTCCTATCTCCATTGCCATTCCACTTGGAGCAGTGTGGGCATATTACGGATACTGGCTTAACCGTCACATCGAAGCCGCGGAGGACGCGGTCCGTCAGGCTGGGATGAAGCGACTCTATAACTACATTCTGTCTTTCATTGGACTGGTTGTCTCGTTTGTAGGGGTCGCGCTTTTATTCTCTTTCACGATCGATATGGCAACAGGGTCTGGCATTGTGTTAAGTGAAGGATATCGCAGCAACCTTGCCTCCTCCATTTCATCTCTGATTGTTGGTGTGCCCCTCTGGTTAATGATGTGGAGGCCTATGCAGGCTGAAGCTCTCCTGACAGGTGAATTAGGTGATCATGCACGCAGGTCCGTAATTCGCAAGATCTATCTTTATCTTGTTTTATTTGTTTCCGTCATCGGTGGAATGGCAACTGCCGTTGGCCTGGTGTATCAACTGATCATTGTCGTTCTGGAAGGAGTGACAGGCAGTGATTTTGCAAACACTCTATTGAACCTCATACAACTGCTTTTCCTGTTCGGAGTAGTACTTGTCTATCACTTAAATGTCTTGCGTACAGATGGAGTTTCGACGGGTGAGGCGTTATCAGAGAAACAAAGTGGATATTCGGTGCTGGTCATTGATTCAGGCGGTGATTTTGTTGAGTCTGTAAAAGCCGCGTTGATGAAACTGGGGTCAAATGTTCAGGTAAATGTCACCAATCCGTCAGAGAGGCCGCAGGGAAATTTCAATGCGATCATCCTGAACGGAAGTTTAGCAGTAAATGGACCAGAGTGGATCCGTTCGTTTGGCGGAAACAAGATCATCGTTCAGAATGAAGCGAAGAACCTCGTGTGGACAGACGATCCGGCGCAGGCAGCGCAATCCGTTCAGCAGTTGGCAGAAGGAGAGGAAATCCGCATTCAAAAACCATCGCGTTCCGGTTGGATTTATGTAGTGTATGTCTTTGCCGCGCTGTTCGCGTTGCAGCTCCTGTTCATCTTGTTAGCCGTTGGCATTTCATTCGTAACTAGTTTCTAATGAATTGTGGAAATCTGAATCGTTATCCATACTGTTTACGAAGAGTTATGATGTAAAATAAGAAAGCAATTATTCATTTGTTTTACTCAGGAGATGCGCTATGAGAGTGACTGTCCTTCAAGAAAATCTTGCACGCGGTCTGGGCGTTGTTGGGAAAGCAGTGTCGCCGCGCAGTACGCTACCTGTGCTAGCCAATATCTTGATCGCTACGGATGAAGGTCGTTTGCGCCTTTCGGCAACAAATCTTGAGATGGGCATTACTTGTTGGATTCCCGCGCGCATTGACGAAGAAGGTTCGACGACTGTCCCTGCCCGCACATTTTCGGACCTGGTAGGCACATTACCGAGCGATCAGGTGTTATTGAAGCTCGACCCGCAGACACAAACATTGAATGTGCGCGGCGGTTCCTCAACAAACGATATAAAGTGTATCGACTCACAGGAGTTTCCGCCTTTGCCGGTGCCCGATTTTGAGGGTGCTGTGCAGAT
>DAINRK010000344.1:0-5388 GCA_036741855.1 Anaerolineales bacterium | reverse complement strand
TTCATGAGGTCCGACCGGGAATCTCCCGCTATAGTCCCAGCGTTTTTGGAAAAGAGTCTCAGAGGTTTTTTGATCTAGAGTCGCGACAAGTTGGTTATCCCAATAGACGTCGAATTTTCCATTGCTGGGTCCACTGGTGTAGAGCAGGCTGAATGATTGTCCGGTAAACCTCAATGTCACATATGCGCCAACCTGTCGGGTCAATTTGAATGAACCACCATAGGCCTTGGCTCTGGAAACGCTTTGCCAGTTGCCGGAATATGTAAATGCAGCGTGATTGTCGTTGAAAACCGTCTCCGATGGCACTATACCAGGAATAACAGAAGTAGGTGTTGACTGAATTGATGTGGATGTAGGTGTATGAGGCACAGCGGTGGAGGTCACGGTATTGGTGGCGGTCAGCGCAGGCACGCTCGTTGATGTTGCCAATGTTGCTTGAGTTGGTGTCCAGACAGCAGTGGGTGTGGATGCATTCATTGTAATCGTTGGGGTAGGAGACGGAATTGTGTTCAGATATTGCGCTGCACCTATTTCATAAGAAGGGCCCCGCAGGTTGCCAAAATAATCTGTTGAAATGCCAATGTTCAGTGCCCCACCGATGGCGGGTGAAAGGGCACTCAACACAAACGTTTGAGGATCATAGCTTGGGGCCACCAGGAAAAGTGGTTCGCCAATTCTGTCACCGGTTCCCCTCACATTCGAAGGAGGGGTGGTCTTCCATAAATTATTTTTTAGGGTTAACCCTGCGGAATTCTCCACATAAGCAAGCTTGTTATTTGCCTGCCAGATGATATTGCTGGTAATCAAAGAGCCGGCCTGGCCATTTCCGTAGATGACGCCCAGTGCTGTATCGGTGCTACTCCAGAGGGTGTTATATGCAATTGTTGAGTTTTTCAGCCCGGTGCCCATCAGGCTCGGATCGCCTCCGAAGTAGTAAACGCCTCTGCTGCAAAATGCCACAATATTATTTGTGATCGTCACACGGTTCAACTGGGCTCCCCAGCCATCATAAAATTCTTCACCCAGGGCAATTCCCGCAGCTGGGTTACCATTTCGCTCAAAGCCTGTATTCGTGTGGCATGTTACGAAATTCTGTTCCACCCGGGTGTCAAACGAGTTATCCACATAAATATTCACGCTATAGTTGTCATAGACTGTGTTGCCTCGAATCGTCACGTTCGAGCCACGGGTTGCTGCAATCCCCTCACCATAGTTGTAATAAGACTTGTTACCGCTCACTAGGATGTCGTTCCCGCCCAGGCCAATTTTTATTCCCGATGCCCAACCGCTGGATGTGATGCGCGCCTGGTTGACAAGAGATGTCGCATACACTGTGTTCCCCACCACTTCCACATGCTGACCGCTGATAAAAATACCGTGTGTCTGACAGTCATGGACAACCAAACTGGAAATTTTCAAATAATTTCCAGATGAATTGATGCAAATGCCGGTGGAGCCTTTCACCTCCAAATTGCTGATATCTATATAGGAGCCTCGCAGATTTAACGGGGAATCCGATGTATTCCTCAAATCAATAACTACTGTACCACCAGATGGCCTCACTGTAATCCAGGCGCCCTCCATACCACTGTTGGAGATTTTCAATTGTTCATTATAGGTTCCGGGAAGGATATACAGGGTACTCCCTGCGCTTAGCATAGAGGTGGCTTTCACAAACGTCTTGAACGGAGCGGATGCGGTTCCGGGATTGGCATCGTTCCCTGCGGTGGAGACGTAATAGACATTGCCAAGTGCACTTAGACCAGACATTTCTTCCGGAGCAGCTTGCGCATTGATAGTACTCCCCAGCATCATGATACACATCAACATCGTGCATGTTATTCGGTGGATCTTTTTATTCATGAAATTTTCCTCTTTACTGGACAAACTGCATGGACTTGTCTATCAGTAACCTTGCACAAATGAGCAAACAGTAGATATTAAGACTTACGGCTTTATATTATGCGGACCGGGGTAATGGTTGAAGTAATAAAGAGCCGAATCCCATAACATATCTGTAAACGTCATACTATGGTCATAGGCAATCGACGCTTATTTGAGGATCAATAACAATTATGCAAAGTTTAGAGAGGTGACCCACCTCTCACAAAGAAGGCATAGAGCCTGATCTCTTATGCGCATGCGTATGCTATACTCGCCGTTGATGAATGTCCTGCGTTCGCTGAAACATCGTCCTTTCGCTTTACTGTGGACCGGGCAAACGATATCGAGGCTCGGTGATAGCCTGTACCGTATTGCGCTTGCGTGGTGGGTGCTTGAAAAAACAGGCTCTGCAGTTGCAATGGGCACTGTGCTGGTCTTTTCTCAAATTCCCATGCTCTTATTTTTGCTGATCGGTGGTGTGGTGGTAGATCGTCTGCCGCGCCTTCGTGTGATGTTTCTTTCAGATTTACTAAGCGGATTGGTGATCACATTTGTCGCTGTTTTTTCATGGCTGGATCTTCTTCAAATCTGGCACATCTACATTGCCAGCATGACCTTTGGGTTTGTGGAGGCTTTTTTCTTCCCCGCCTATCAGGCAGCAGTCCCACAGATCACGCCTCATGAAATGCTGACTAGCGCAAATTCACTGAACGGATTGAGTCAGCGCGTCACCGGGATTGTTGGACCCGCACTGGGTGCGGCACTGGTCGCTGCAGGCGGCACATCCTTGACCTTTGGGCTGGACGCGCTATCGTTCTTTATTTCCGCTCTCTGTGTTTTCTTCATATTTCGCTCAAATTTACAAAGGGTTCAAAGTCCGCCTGACGCTGGTGGAACCGAGAGGTCTTTAAGAGATATGCTCAAACAGGGCTTCACCGACCTGCGGGACGGTTTCAAGCTGGTCGTTGCGATACCGTGGATCTGGATCACCATTCTGATCTTTGGATTCATTAACATTACAGAGGCAAGCCCGCGTGCAGTAGCGATGCCATTCCTCATCAAGCAGGATCTCGGCGCGGATGTCGAATTGCTGGGTCTATTCGGTTCGGCTGCGTCACTGGGGTTTGTCGCAGGTATGATTTGGTTAGGGCAATATGCTCGCCTTCCCAGGCGTGGCTTGCTGGGTTATCTCTCCGTCATTGTGACAGGCGCAGCCTTATTACCCTTTGCATTCAAACTGCCCGTTCCCATTCTGGCCGCCTCCATGTTCATAGGTGGATTGTCCACATCAGTCTTTTCCTTAATCTGGACTCATACCTTGCAAGAAATGGTTCCCGGCGAATTACTTGGACGCGTGTATTCCATCGATGCACTGGGATCTTTCGTTTTGCTGCCCATCGGTTTCAGTATTGCAGGCTGGGCCACTGATTTGGTCGGTGCGCCGACTGTGTTTTTGGTAGGTGGGCTTGGTACAATAACTCTGGCAGCGCTTGGAATATTTCATCCAGCCATACGCAACCTGAATTGAATTTTGAATTCCCACCCATTTGTTACGAATTGAGCGCGAGACACTTTTCAATGTTAAGGGGTTAGTGTATTGTAAGACTGTATATTTTGGAGCAGCCATGAAAAGATCAAGCTGGTTCACATCCCGATTTGAAGTTGTCAATGCAATCTTGATTGCCGTTGTTTCACTCACCACTGCTTTTTCGGTCTGGCGCGCGAATATGATTGGGTCCAACGCAGCGAACGAGAGCCAAATGGGGTTGAGCGATGCGGTCAAGAAACAAGCCTTTGATAACGAGAACTATCGTAAAGTGTATAAAGAAGCTGCGTTTGCCTATCAATTCGCTGTGAAACAGGCAGAAGTCCAGGCGTTGGAAGCGAGTGATGATCCCGTTGTTCAGGATCAGGCAGCCAATATCAGGCAATATCTCCTCCCTAACATGCAGCTGCTTGGCCAGCCACTGGCAACAGATGAAAAATACCAAAATACAGATGGGACTTATAATCTGCAAAAACGGCTGGCTGATATGCAAAGCACAGAGGAAAACCAGCTCGATCCAACTGCATCCTTTGCCCGGGCGGATTCATTCTTTTCACAACAACGCTGGCTCGTGGTCGGAAGCGTATTGCTCGCAGTGAGTCTATTCTGGCTCGCTCTGGCAGAAGTCAGCAATGAGCGCCTACGCGGTTGGCAGTTCACTTTGGGGCTAGGTATTTATCTACTTGGCATCCTATGGTTCGTTGGCGTTGAGCTAATTTTCTTCTTTATGCGCCGAGGTGGATGATGAACGAGTCAAATGTGACTCCCCAAACAGGACAGGAAAGTCCTGATCGCTATAAGAACTTGATTGTTGCGCTTATTGTCTTTACAACAGTACTTGCTGCTGTGCTTGCCGCGTTGCAGGCTGATGCAAATATCCGTGCTGATATGGCAAACCGCGAGTCGCAGTATCTTGCTGTACTGGCTTCCGGTGAATTAACGCGGGCCAGTTTGGAATCGAATTATGAGCTCATCGTATTTGGTGATTATCTGAAGAATCTTCAGCAGGCAACAGTATTGGAACTGACTGCCCTCGAACAGGAAACAAATGGAGATACGGATGCAGCGCAAGCCACACGAGCACTTGCTGCCATATCTCAGGCCAGTGCAGACCATGGCGAGAAGTTTTCAATTTTCCATACGGATCCTCGATATGCACCACAGAATGAAAATGATCTGCCAAATACTGATCAATATCTTAAAGACGTGTTCGAAAAATCAAATGAGATCGTGGCCCGGCAGAATGAGGCAACTGACGCATACAATGCCTGGAACCGCAAAGCAGATACATATATCACTGGGTTAATCATTCTTGTGGTGGCGTTCTTTCTGTTTGGCTTGGCGCAGGCGTTGAAGGACGTCCGCACACGGTTGATCTTCGCTGCATTCGGTGTGGTTGTCATTCTCTTTTCACTCTTGATCACGGCAACCACTTTGATCTCATAGCTATGAAACTCGGCATCGTCACCGATTCAACGTCCGACCTCCCAAAATATCTAATTGAACAATATGAAATCGAAGTCGTTCCTTCGATTCTGATTCTGGACGGAAAAGAATATGCGGATGGGATCGGAATCTCTCGCGAAGAATTCTACAAACGATTGCCTTCGTTCCAGACTCAGCCGACAACTGCCGCGCCATCGATTGGCGATTTCTCATCTCGTTATGAATCCCTCCTCACGCGCGGCTATGACCATATCCTCTCCATCCACGCCCCCGGAAAATTGACGACGATCATTAACTCTGCACGGCAAGCTGCGCAGGATTTCCCCGAAAAGATCACGGTCATAGACAGCCTCTCCATGTCATTAGGACTTGGCTTTCAAGTTCTCGCTGCTGCCGAAGCTGCCGAGATGGGTTTGCAAGCCGCATTGGACTCAGCCGAATCCACGCGCCAGCGCTTGAAGGTCTTTGCCGCATTTGACACGTTGGAATATGCAAAACGCAGCGGGCGACTC
>DAINRK010000343.1:0-5400 GCA_036741855.1 Anaerolineales bacterium | reverse complement strand
ACCATGCGTTTTGCCAGGAGTTCGAGCTGACGACTGTTCAGACTATGAAACAAGGGTACATTTTGCAGAAAGCCAGTGGTTTGTTTTAAGTCGCTCATGTTCTCGCCTTTCTGTTTGGAGGATTAAGATGTATAAACACCGGCGGCTCAAACTTAAGAGGTTAGCTCACCGATAAATACTTCGAACGGCGCAATCTTTAATTCTTCAAGTGATACAGTTTCGTCCTCAAGTATATGATTCGAAAATAAACAACGCGCAGTTCGCTGGGAAAGATCCAATTTCAGATTATGATCTTTGTCAGAAAGGTTTAATACGACCAAACAGGTTTGCCCGCCATCCTGACTGCGACGCGTGAAAGCAAAATAGTCTTCCGAGGTTTCATGGAGAGGCGTATAGTCGCCATCTTTTAGGGCATGCGTATTCCTGCGCAGATGTATCAAACGTTTGTAGAAGTTTAACAACGACTCTGGATTGTATTGTTGATCATCAACATTTACTCCCCGGGCATAATTTGGGTTGATCGGAAGCCATGTTCGAACGCCATCGGAACTAAACCCGGCATTCACAGAGCTGCTCCACTGCATTGGTGTACGGCAGCGGTCGCGCGTATATACTGCGGCGAGCTTAAGCGCTTCATCGGGCGGCGTTCCATCAGTGACCTGCCCGTTGTAAAACCAGACTGCTGGAGGATCACGGAAGAGGTTGATATCGTTCAGGTAATAATCAGACATACCGATCTCTTCGCCATTATAGAGAAATGGTGTCCCGCGCAACGTGAGCATCAAAGCGAGTGAGATTCTAGCGAGAGCATCATCATGCTGTCCATCCTGGAAGCGTGTATAGACACGTGTACTGTCGTGATTATTTAGTGTATTACAGGGCCACGCGCCAGCCGGGAGGGATGTGAGACGTTGTTTCTGGTTTACACGAATCCAATCGGGTGTGAGGCGATTTGTTCGCATCAATGGAAAATTGAATGCAAGATGCAGTTCGTTCGAGCCGTTGCCGTAATAACTCACATCATCGTTCTCGCCAACCAACACTCTGTCAGGATATTCATCGACGAGGCTTCGAAGTTCCTGCATCAATTGATGAACACCGTCCTGCTCAACTTGATCCTTGTAGATTAATTCCCACAACTCAATCAATTTTTTATCTGGACGGTCAGGAAAGCCGCGCTTGAATATACTGCGTATCTCCTCCTGCGTCATATTGGAGCGCTGGTCCGGCATTTCTGGATTTTCAAAGACAGTACCGATCGCATCAAGGCGATAGCCATCCACACCCAGGTCGAGCCAGAAGCGCGTTGCCTCCCACATGGCTTTCTTAACTTCCGGATTGCGCCAGTTAAGGTCGGGCTGTTCTCGCAGGAAGAAATGATAATAATATTGATCCGTTCCTTCATCGTATTCCCATGCTGACCCACCGAAAGGTGAATACCAGTTGTTGGGAGGACCACCATTCTTTCCATCGCGCCAGACGTACCAATCCCGTTTGGGGTGGTCGCGGCTGGAACGAGAGTCGATAAACCATTGATGCAAGTGAGAAGTATGATTTAGGACGAGGTCCAGGATAACGCGCATCCCACGTTCGTGCGCGCCATCAAGGAACTGCTTGAAGTCATCGAGCGTGCCATATTCGGGAGCGACATCTACATAATCTGAAATGTCATAACCCACATCAAATAGTGGTGATGGGAAATGAGGCGACAGCCAGAGAGCGTCAACACCTAAGTCGGTAAGATAATCCAGTTTTTCGATCATCCCCGGGAAATCGCCTATGCCATCGCCATTCCCATCTGCAAAACTGCGCGGGTAAATCTGGTAAAAGACAGCTTCCTGCCACCACTTCAAATTCGTCATAATGGGTCCGGATTGTTGTGAGTTCAAGTAAGCAGCAGGCATTTATATGTTGAGCAGCTCGTCTCGAGTCAGGCGCAGCCGCACCGCATCGTTAAGTCCGCCATCTTCCAACTCCTGCGTAAAAACGCCCTCGACGTGTTCGGGTCCCAGATAACTACGGGTACCTTTGAGATCAGGACCTTCGACAACGATGTAACCTTCTTTCATAAAGCGGGCACGTAACTCCTTGGGTATGTCATCTGCCTCGAAAGCGGTCGAAACCGTTTCGCCAGCTGGAGTAGGAGGTGCTTTTTCGGGGTTGAGCGCGCGTTCAATGGCTTCGTCACTCGCGCCTCCCAGGTAGACCGTCTTGACAGTGCCGACAGCTTCGCCCTGGCGATCGTAAACAAGCATTCCTTCACTAATACGCTGGGGGATACGGGCGGAAACCGGAACTTCCCGTTCGTTTTGCTCTTCAGTAGTCATTTCTAGGGTCCTTTCGTATGGTTAATCACCTTCCATGATGTGCTGAGGGCGTATGCTGCAACGCGCTTGCTAAAGAAGATAGTTCAGGAGGATAATGCTCAATTCAGCCGCAATGGTCCAACCAAACAATCGCCAAGACTCAAACTTGCCCACCCGCTTCAGGTGATATTCCGTGCTCCAAATAATGAAGATCAAGAGGCCCAGCGCCAGCAAAAATACGAAGGCAGGAGCCGAGAGTTGGACATCATCCAGACTGGCACCAAGAGCCACTCGGATCAGGGAAATGATCTGGACGAGATCATAAATCGCCTGCAAGCCCAGGCCAAACGAAACCAGCCACAAGACAATCGCCAGAAGGATAGTCAGTAATTGTCTTGGCTGTGATGTTGCATTCATTGATCTTATATCCCTTCGAGATTTAATTCCTCCGCCCGGTGGCAGGCTACAAAATGATCGGGTTTGAGTTCACGGAATTCTGGTGTCTTTTGTTTACAGAGCTCAATGGCATAACGGCAACGCGGATGGAAATAACAGCCTGGCGGTGGATTGGATGGGTCAGCTACATCACCCTGCATCACGATACGGTCTGATTTATAGAGGGGGTCTGCTTTCGGCACCGCTGAGAGCAATGCCTCGGTGTATGGATGAAGGGGTTTCGAGTATAGCTCTTCCGCACTAGCCATCTCCGCAATCTTGCCCACATACATGACGGCGATACGATCTGAAATATGTTCCACCACGCTGAGGTCATGGGCTACGAAGATGTAGGAGAGGTTAAAGTCCTGTTGCAGATCCTGCAACAGGTTCAGCGTTTGCGCCTGGATGGAAACGTCCAATGCCGATACCGGCTCATCACAAATCACCAGCTGGGGGTTGAGGGAGAGGGCGCGGGCGATGCCGATGCGCTGGCGCTGTCCACCAGAGAATTCATGTGGATAACGGCGCAGGTGATCGGGTCGCAAACCAACACGCTCGAGCAGGCGAACGATGATTTCCTCTGTCTCACGCCCGCTATCCAGACCATGGATCGCCATCGGCTCACCCACGATGTCTGAGACCGTCATGCGAGGGTTGAGGGAATTGATCGGGTCTTGAAAGACCATCGAGATCTCCCGGCGGATGATCTTCATTTGTTCGGCGTTCAAGTTGAGCAAATTGACCATCTTGCCATCGCCGTTCGAGCTAAGCGCCCGCGATCTGAACCACACCTCTCCGGCAGTTGGCTCGTAAAGGCGAATGAGCGAACGACCGGCTGTGCTCTTGCCGCAGCCACTTTCTCCTACCAGTCCGAGCGTTTCGCCCTTGCGGACGTAGAAATTCACATCATCCACAGCCTTCACATAGCCGACAACTCGCCGCAGCAATCCTTTGCTGATGGGGAAGTATTTCTTCAACCCCTTGACTTCCATCAGGATGTCATCGTCCGAAGGGGCTTTAGTTTCTACAGCTTGCAGTTGGGGTTCAGCAGCCATGCTCACACCTCCTCATACAGTAAACAGGAGACCCAGTGATCTTCACCAACCTTGGTCCACTTTGGCTTGATCTTGTCACACTTACCCGGCATGAACATCGGGCAGCGCGGATGAAAAACACAACCGGTTGGCAGGTTGAAGGGATCGGGCGTCATGCCAGATATTGAAGCCAAACGGTTTCCTTCCTTCTTTTCGCCGAGCTTTGGTATGGACCTGAGAAGCGCCTGGGTGTAGGGATGCTTGGCGTCCTTAAAAAGCTCAACAACTTTGGCTTGTTCCACCGCCTTGCCCATGTACATCACAACAATCTCTTCTGCCATACTGGCAATCACACCCAGATTATGGGTGATAAACATGATAGCCATATTGACCGAATTCTGGAGTTCACGCATGATATCCAGAATCTGGGCTTCGATGGACACATCCAGGGCGGTTGTGGGCTCATCTGCGATCAGCATCGCCGGTTCACATGACAGGGCAATGGCGATCATCACGCGCTGGCGTTGTCCGCCGCTCAACTGGTGGGGATAATTGTCCACGCGCTCGGTCGGTTTCGGAATGCCAACGCGGCGAAGCATAGCGATGGCGATCTCGCGGGCTTCCTCTTTGGTCACCGCTTTATGTGCCATGACCTGTTCCGCAAGTTGATCGCCAACCTTGCGGACGGGGGTGAGGTGGTGCAGGCTGACAGCTTCATTGATGTGGGTTCCGGCTGTGTACACCGGCGTGAGCGAACTCATCGGTTCCTGAAAGATCATACCGATCTCGCCACCGCGAATCTCGCGAATGATCTTACCGTCAGGATCCAGTTGGGTCAGTTCTACATTGTCATCCAGCTGTCCGTGACCGTTGTTCTGCACCCGGCGGTGATAGAGGATCTTGCCGTTGGTGATCTTGCCGGGTTTGGGGATCATGTTGAGGATGGCACGGGCTGTCATGGACTTGCCACAACCGCTTTCGCCAATGACGCCCAACGTTTTGCCACGATGAATGGTCATATTCAAACCATCCACCGCTTTCACAATTCCTGCGCGAACATCGAACTCGACGCGCAAATCCTTGACTTCTACCAGGGGTTCACTTGGAAGTTCATTCATCTTGGTCTCCGATTATCGCGCATAGGGGTCAAGAGCATCGCGCAGTCCATCACCAAGCATGTTATAAGCGAGGATGGTGAGGAGAATAAAGGGTACGGTCCACAATTCCCAGGGAGTGTTGTGGATGGCACGTACCGTCGCGGCATCCTGCAGAAGGGTGCCCCAACTGGTCAGCGGCGGGCGAATACCCAGTCCCAGCCAGCTGAGGGCCGTCTCTGCCAGGATCATGCTTGGGATCGCCAGCGTGGCGATCACGATCACGTGGCTCATCGTGCCTGGCAGCAAATGACGGAACATGAGGCGTGAATTCGAGGCACCTGCGCTCTGGGCTGCCAGCACGTATTCGCGCTCGCGCAGCGAGAGGATCATCCCGCGCACCTGGCGTGCCAGCCCGCCCCAGTTCACGAACGAGAGGATGATCGTAAGCATAAAGTAGACAGTGAGCGGCGGCCAATAGCCTGGGATCGCGGATGCCAACGCCATGAATAACGGAATGTTGGGAAT
>DAINRK010000342.1:0-5405 GCA_036741855.1 Anaerolineales bacterium | reverse complement strand
GGGCGCGTTCCTGCATATTGCGCAAGCCGTTCCCTTCGTTATTCATTGTCTGTGCTGGATCGAACCCAACACCATTATCAGTAATCGCCAGCGCCAAGGCTTCTGGCTGACGCTTTAGTGTGACATCCACGCCACTTGCGTGGGCGTGCTTGCGAATGTTTGTCAGCGCCTCGCGGGCAATATGTAGGATTTCCACTGTAATATCTGGAGAGAGCCGAGTCCAATCTCCGGATTCGATCTCTACATTCACATTCAAAAATGAGTGCGCGCGTACTTCACGCGCCAGTTCTTCGAGACCTTCGGGCAGGTGGCGTCCCTGGAAACGCTGCGGACGCAAATCAAGGATATAGTTGCGAATGTCCCGGATCACATCATTTAACCCTTCAATGGCTCTCGCAATTGTTGCTTTTACTTCCGGCGGCCCCGGCTCAGACCGATACTGTGCATCATCCAACATTAGCCCTACTGCATAAATTGATTGGATCACCCCATCATGCAAGTCCATTCCAAAGCGCTCCCTTTCCTGTAATAGCGCCAACTGGTGGGACTGACGGTAGAGTTGGGCATTCTTGATAGCGATCGCCGCCTGGCTGGCGAACATTTCCAACAGGTTTTGATCCTCGTCCGAGAAAGCTGTTACTGCCCCAGCGGAAGTCAATTTGTTCGTCAAATAAAGGTCACCGAGAATTTCCCCCTTGAATTTGATTGGCACTCCCAGCAAAGACTGCATCGGTGGGTGATAAGGTGGGAATCCAACCGAGCGCGCGTCCGTGGCAATATCGGGCACGCGGATCGACTCGCCAACTTTGATCAATACTCCTAACAGACCATGGCCGCGGGGAAGTGGTCCGAGCTGGGCACGCTGGTCCGGCGTGATGCCTGAAGTAATGAACTGGTCAATGAATTCACTATTTTCGTCTAGTACTCCTAGTGCGCCATACTTCGCACCGGCCAATGTCCGGGCCCGATCTACCACGCGCTGAAGGAGCGTTCCCAAGTCAAGTTCCTCTGTGAGCGCCAACGCAGCTTCATGCAAGGCCGCCAATTGTTCGGAACGCCAACCGGCTTCCACTTCGCGCCGTTCGATCAGCCCAAAGGCCCAATACGTAAACCCAAGCGCACCCACGGCTAGGATCACAAAAACCGGAAAAACCATTCCCCAAGAAGTTGCTGGGTCAAGGAAAGTGAATCCTATCAAGACCCCGCCAATGAAGAGCACTGGTAGGAGCAAAGCCAGGCGTTTTAGCTTATGGATTTGCATAGTCACAATGTTATAATCTTCAGGAAATGAATTCTTGCAGCCAATTATAGTCCTTCCCCACATTTCAGAGGCCAACCCCCATGTTACGAATCTTACTGGTTGACGACCACGAAGTCGTGCGTTTAGGTATCAAAGCCTTGCTAGGCCGACATCACCAATTCCAAGTCGTAGCGGAAGCAGGTACTGCGCAAGACGCTGTCCAGCAAGCCTTAGAACACCATCCCGACGTGGTTATTATGGATATTCGCCTGCCCGGGAAAAGCGGCATTGAGGCAACGCAGGAGATCACTCAAAAACTTCCTGAAACAAAAGTGATCATGCTTACTTCATTTGCCGAAGACAACATGCTCTTTGACGCGATCATGGCTGGCGCGTCCGGGTATGTTCTCAAACAAATCGGCGGTGGGGAGTTAGTGCGCGCATTGGAAACAGTCGCGCGCGGCGAAAAACTGCTTGACCCGGCGATCACCCAAAAAGTGTTCGACCGTGTCCGGCAAACCGCTCGAGCGGCTCAGGGAGAAAATTTTGCGCGGTTGACTGACCGTGAGCTTCAAGTTCTTGCCTTGGTTGCAGAGGGGAAGATGAACAAGGAAATCGCCGAAAAGGTGTTTTTGAGTGAAAAGACAGTACGGAATTATGTTAGTTCGATCCTGGAAAAGCTGAACTTATCTACTCGCTCAGAAGCTGCTGCATATGCAGTTAAGCACAATATTGGGGAACATTTGTCGATGCAGTAGCACGTGATGTTCTACTGCATTCCAACAATGGTTGGACCAGTCGGCTAAAGCAGCGCTTGCTACTGGGACGTTCTAAAACATCTCTTCCTCACTCATGCAATACTGGACGATCACGCGTTCATACAGACCCGAGAAATATTCCGCTCATCAGGCTTGCTTTTCACATCGATATGAACATTTAGATATTCGACATATTTGGGACGGTTCTGAAAGTATCGTTTTAGATTTTTCAAAACGCTGGCACATAATTCTGCAACCATTCCTTCCGTTTTTGTGTCTATTTACGACAATACGTAAAGTGTTGTGGCTGATCGCCTAATATAGCGGGGAGAACGGCTTGCAGTAGCGCGTTGCCGATTTGTTTAAAGGCAATTTGCATTTCCCTTGCTCATCCAGTATCAGACCTACACCCCGTGCCGCTATGGGTCATCTGTCCCAAAAAAGGAGGATATTTGCCCCATGACAGACTCGCGGTGAATCGAGATAATGAATAAAAAGGAGTACCCGTATGAACACACAACTTGTTCGAAACTGGATGACCCCCAACCCGACGACCATCACCCTGCGAACGACGCTGCCTGAAGCGCGCCGGCTTATGGATGAACACTACGTTCGCCGCCTGCCAGTAATCCACAAGGGCAAACTCGTAGGTATTGTTACGCGCGGTGACATCCGGGAAGCACAAGCTTCTACGGCCACTACTCTGAGCGTATACGAGTTGAATTACCTGCTGGACGAGATACCTGCAAAGGACTTCATGGCTTATGAGCCAATCACCATTTCACCGGATGCCCCCATCGGTGAAGCTGCCCAACGGATGTTGCAACACAAGATCGGTGGCTTACCTGTAGTTGAGTACGGTGAACTGGTCGGCATCATCACCGAGACCGATCTCTGCCGCCTGTTGATTTTGCAGCCGGAACCTGCCGAAGTAGCTTAGATGTCTGGTGTAGCGAAATAAGTGCTCATTGGCTGGAATAAATCGTCTTTACATACAGAAGTTAAGATGAGGTTCGATGGTCACGATACAGAAGAACATAAAAGGAAGGGAAAGCAAAGTGCGGGTGACATTCGCGATGCCTGCGATTGTTGACGGTTGCAGCTGTCTTTATTTGGTGGGCAGATTCAACGAGTGGAACGAAAGCGTTTATCGTATGCAGCGCGCGAACGATGGCACGTGGTCACTGACACTCGAATTGGAATCGGGCCGCGAGTTTCAATACCGCTTCCGTACCAACGACGGGAGGTGGTTGAATGACCCTGCAGCGCCTCACGCGCGTCATCCGTTCGGATCCGAAATCTCACTTGTTAGCACATCAGCCGCGACACTTCTCAACTGAATGAAAGGAGCCTGAGATGAATAACAAGATGAATAACAAATGGAAATGGGTTCTGGGAATTACCCAGGCAATGATCATCGTCCTTATCCCATTATTGGTATTAGCATTGATCTTTCAAGGTGGCGGAAACGGGATATTGGGACTAAAGACCTTAATCCCTGCATGGCTGATCATGATGGCCTGGGTAGTGGTAGTTATTTTTGGTTTCTCTGAGGAAGGTTGACATGCAAATCACTCGTCAAGCTGATTATGCGACGCGCGCAATTTTGTACCTAGCACGCAATCGGAACGGTAAACGTGTTGCCACTAACCAGGTTGCGAAGGAACAGAAAATCCCTTCTTCATTCCTGGCAAAGATCATTTCACAACTTTCAATCGCAGGCTTGCTTCATACCTCACGCGGTGCGCGTGGAGGAATCACTCTGGCACGTGACCCGGAACAAATCACATTACTTCAAGTAATCGAAGCCATTGACGGTCCGATCCAGCTTAATGTCTGTGTTGAATGCGAAGGTCTTTGCTCCTTTGAAGATAAATGTCCCATTCAGACGGTGTGGCGCGACACTCAGAAGGAATTGATTTCGAAATTGAGAAACACCAACTTTGCCCAATTGATTGCGTAAGTTTTCATCAAAACAATATGAGTGTGATCCAAAGGGGATTTTGCGAGGAGCGTACGATACAAAAGGAAAAAATTACTTTCGACACAAACAAGTGCCTGACTCAGAGAACAGGCGCAACTGATGTGTTTTATTGTCTTTCGGAAAAACAAAATTCCGTGTGTGGCTACTCACTATATTTTGGATACCGTCGAGTCTGCAGGCAGACAGCTATACACACCAGCGCATCGTACATCACACCGAACGCCAGAGTCTATACGATAAGAATATTGCCTGTGAACAACTCTGACCTGCTAATAAGGTCCTACTACTTGCACATAAATAAGTGCGAATGGTCTTGAAAGGACTCCTCTCATGATAGGGGAGTTCATTATTTTAGGTGCCAAATTTATTGTTGTCGAAAGCCCATGAACATTTAGAGATGCATAATGTGGGCACAGCCATAGGTCATCTGTCCCAACAAAACCGTGATACTCGCCCCATGACGGTTATAGGACAAAGAGTGACAATAGCTTAAAAGCAATAAGCAACTTGAAATAAAAAATTGAACATCTATAAAGGAAAACATCATCATGAACTACACAACAAGCCAGATTGGGAAGCAGCGCAGGTTTATGCAGTCACTTGTGGATACCCATAAAGAGGAAAAGAAACTTCAAATTCAGCAAGTCGTTTCAATTCCGGCCTACCTTGAAGAAACCTACTGGTGGGCATATGTACGCCCGTATGCAATCGCTTTTTTTGATCATGAGTGGATCGTCAACCTCATTCTATTGGGAAACATGGTGAAACTCCGCGATACAGCACTGGATGCACTCGGCTCAACCATTCACGGACATACTCTCCAAATAGCATCTGTATATGGCGAATTTTCGCCGCGATTGGCGGAACGAATTGCGGAAGGAGGCGCGTTGGATATCATTGATGTCGTTCCAGCTCAACTGGAAAACCTTCGCCGAAAGCTTCCCAATCTCGCTCCGGTGCGATTGATCCAAAGCGATTCCATGTCGCTAAAGGCCTCCGATGAGGTTTACGATCAAGCGGTGATGTTTTTCCTCCTGCATGAGATGCCTGCGCCAGTTCGCGAAAGGACCTTAAGCGAGGCACTTCGCGTTCTCAAACCAGGCGGCAAACTGGTCATCGTGGATTTCCACAAGCCATCGCCATTGAATCCCTTCCGATATTTGTACCCGCCAATGTTCAGACTTCTTGAACCTTTTGCACTGGATATTTGGAATCGGAGCATCGAAGAATGGTTGCCTAAAGGTTTCGTTCCAACTGAAATTTCCAAGCAAACCATGTTCGGCGGTTTATATCAAAAGGTTGTTATCCGAAAATAGTGGTGGCTTTGAAAGAAAGGAGTCATATGCCTCGTGTTCTCATTCTGATCACAAACGAAGTTTTCTGCTAATTCTCCCTCGTGAAATACACCTAAAAAGGTCTAAAT
>DAINRK010000341.1:0-5423 GCA_036741855.1 Anaerolineales bacterium | reverse complement strand
TTCTTCACTAACACCTTAGGCGGATAGTGCAGGAAGAAATTCATTTGTCAGTGCAGTGTAGCCGCGATAGCCTTCGTTTGGTAGACCATCTGAATTTGCCGGGTTATACCAGCCTGTATCATGAGAAAGCAAAATATGGTCAAGATAACGAGCCTGAATGAGCGCGATCGTAGTGTTAACAAGTTCGCCTTGTGACTGGTGCGGCGCTCCAACTGAATCAAGCTCCACAAAGGCCCCACGCTGAGCTGCCTCTTTTAATATGGCAACGTCTGGCTCCATTTGCGGACGGATCCAAATGAAACGATGCAGATCAAGCCCAGCCTTTTCAAGAATGGACATTTCTTCTCTGGCGACTCTTCCCCCAATCGTATGACTAGCGACCACTGCACCAGTCATCTGACTCGCATGGGTGCGGCTTTCAGATTTCTAATCTCGAGTGCAGTCGGCCTATCCTCGCTCAGCGCCAGCTTGATAAAATCAGTACGAACTGAAGTCCCTTCGATGCCGGCTGTTAGTTCCTGTATCCAAAGCTTTGCTAATTCATCCTCGCTGGTTTCGCGGAGTGATGGAGGGATAAAGGCATCTCGATATACCCCGGTTGGCGCGATGATGTGAATAGGTGAGGCTTCCGCCAGGCTTTGCAATACACTCAAATTGCGACCCTCACCAACGGTTGAACATTCGACCAAAGCTGTTACACCCTGCGCGAACGCGCCAGCGAGGTAGGGACTCACCACGCGTACTACAGCTTCCGGTTCAGCCTGAGCATAGCAGGGACGAGGGGTCCGCGCAAATCAGTAAAGAGATGCTCATGGTGGAGAATCAGGCCCAGCGAATCAATTTCGATCGAACCTTTAATGGTTTGTATCTTTTTTGTCAGCACTCAACCTTTGTAAAACAATTCCAATCCATCGATCAATTTATTGAAGGTGTTTCCGAACTTTCCATCATCCTTCCACGAGGAAAAATCGAGGATATTGTATTCCATGATCTGTTCCATCACCCGCCTGGGCCAGGAACTACTCTTCCAGCTTTCATCCAATGCAACGGGACATAAAGTATCGCGTCCCATTTCCTTCTCCAACTCCCGCGCGGTGCGGACTTCGTGTTCCACCCAGTCACTTTTGAGCGAATGTTCCGAGAGGATCAATAACACCGTTGGGTTTTGCCGGATGGCGCGATCGATCTGTGTTTCGATCTTTCCGGATTTCATGTCATGGACGTCGCGCCAAAATCGGATGCCTTTTTCATTGAGATAACTTTCCAACTTATCAACAAATGTGCCATCTGCATGACTGTATGAAATGAATAGAGGTGAAATTTGAACCGCCTGGCTCGCTCGTAATTCATAGACACGATAAAGAATCTTGTTGACCTCTTCGTTACTAAAATCCGGATTCGATAGTTTGGCATATTCAATATCCGCATCGCTCAAGCCGCAGCCGCGTAGAAATGCCTCGGGGATTTTCCCTTTGGATTTTTGGATCGTATCCAGACCAATCGTTGAGGGACCGTGATGATGTGCCTTTTCCAGCTCGATGGCAAGGCCCAAGTCAGAGGCTCCTATTGTAGTATCTGCAAATGCCGCGTTTGTGAATCTGGATTCGTTAAGATACACCTCGCTGAGGTGAGCCTTATATAGATAGGCTCCAGATAGATCCGATTTTGCGAGAATCGTTTTGTGGAGATAAGAACCGGAAAGGTCAGCATCCCGTAAATCGGCATTGATGAGTATTGCACTTGAAAGCCGCGTTTCCTTTAGGTTGGCTTGATTAAGCGAAGCGCCAATGAATGCCGCCCTGCTCACGTTCGCCAGTGAGAGGCGCGCCTTTTGAAGATTCGAATCCCGAAAATCCACGCGCGTAAGACGCGCGTCCCTGAGATCAATTCCGGTAAGGTCCTTGCCGCTGAGGTCGGCTCCGCTCAGATCTACTTTGATATCGCTATGCTCTTTTCGCCAGCGATTCCAGGCCTCGACGCCTTTCTGCAAGATTCTAAGCTGTTCCTCATTTGGCATAACCTGCTCCCACTAAGAAAATATTACATGATTTCAATCAACCAGCGCCTGCGCCAGCTCGTCGATGTGATTATGAAACGTGGAAAGATGTGCTTCATGTTTGAAGGTAGTTAGTTGTGCATTGGGAATCTGAGCGACCATCTTCCGCACCAGGGCGATGGGAGCGTTCTGATCCTCTTCGCCATGGAATAATTTTAGAGGTATTTGAATTTCATCCAGACGAAAATCCCACTCACGGACGTAGAGTCGCAGGTCCCATTCCGCACCTTTCGTGCCCTGCCGCATCGCCTCCTGAATCGCTTGATTCAGCGCCTCGAGTTTGCCCGGCTGCTGAAAGATCGCATAATCGGCAGGATGCAGCGTTGGTTTGAGTTGTGATAGTTGCTGTTCGGGTTCTCCTTGAGAAGGTGCCGCCATCATATTCAATATGGGTTTCAACAAAAAAGGTGCCTTATCCGCTATCATAAATACAAGACGGTTTCGGAAAGGTAAATTCTTCATTGCCTCTGGCTGGTTCATGCGCCAGCCTCCTGAAACAATAACTACATTTTGCAAACGTTCAGGAATTCTCGCAGCACAAACCGCGGCGTATCCACCACCGCCGGAGTTACCGAGGATGGAAAATTTCATCAATCCCAAAACATCTGCAAGAGCAAGGACATCCTGTGCCCAATCTGAAAAGCCGCGATTCGGCTGGAAGTCTGAGCCGCCGATGCCGGGACGGTCGAGTGAGATCAGGCGTAGGTTGAGCCTTGCAAATACATCATCACCAATCAGCAGTGGCTCGAGTCGCGACGAAGGTGCACCATGAAAATAGAGCACCGGAAATCCATATGCTACACCGAACTCTGTATAGGCCAGTTTGCGCCCGTCTGGCAGGGAAAGAATCTCCAAGCGTCCTTGATTTGCCATTGCTTATCTCTCTTTCCTGCTCCCTGTGATCATACTGATTGCCCGTAACCAGGCATCGCCTTCCTTGCCAAAACCCTCTTTGATCGCTTGATAATCATTCTTACGGATGAACTCTCCCAGTTCCGCGCTCAGGTTCTCGAGCTTTTCGCGATGGATAGCAAGGAGTGTTTCGGAAACAGAAACCTCTTTTACATATTCCAGGGCGAGTCTTAAGTGTGGCAGGCATAAACCCTCTGAGCCCTCCAAAGCATCAGTCATCTGACGATTTTCCAATTCCCCTACTAAAACGGACAGGACGCTGCGCGTCATTTCATCCCGGTGCTCGCAAACGGGACAGCGTTTCCGCGGCGTGAGCGCAGTAAGTAGTCTCTCCATCAACTTTCGCGCTCCTTCAGAGATCTGTCCCAGCGACGACATCCACCGTCGTGAAACACGAATCGGTTTGTCATCCTCATTCAACTCTCTTAAGACTGAATTGATGATATCGCGGTAAATGATTGAAAACCCCAAAGCATCGCCCAGACGTTTGTTCACTCCCAGCCAGGCATGCTCATGGCAAAAGCCAAAACTCTCGCGTAACGAGTCACGCCAGGCAGGAGAATTTACATTCTCATAGAAGTTGCGATCAAGATAACGTTCCACAGCCCGCTGCTCCAACCTGCAAACGGGACAACCTGGTGCGCGGCAAGCCTCCAACAAATTATAAGTGGTAGAGTTCGGCAATGATCTATTTTTCCTTTTTGCATGGAATCTAAATGCCAGGCGCTAGCGAGCGAGACTCAAAGTGTAACCGCCTTTGTCAAATTCGGAAACGCTGATTGCAGAACGTGGCGCGCTACAAGGAATGGTAGCAGCTATTCTTGTATTAAGTTCGCAAGCGCGGTTAATGTCCGCGCTGCCATCGTCGCTTTTTGTCATGTGATTGACTTTCTCAATTAGCTCCGTATAATGATTGAAATGATGGCGATTTTCTGCAGTTCAGATCGATAAAGTAATTACATGGACCGTATATACACCAGTTGGCCGCTCTATGCAAAAGCGGGAAGGACAATCTCGTAGATGTCTAACATGCAGCCCCTTCTGTTGCCTGTTACGTTGGAGTCGCTCATTAAGGCGACGTGGATGGTGGTTGGCTTCATCGGCGTGCTCTTTGTTGGCTCTATCATGCTGCCGGGACTTGATCGACGCGGTTACCCACTTCCAAACGGGGAAACAAAGACCTATAAACTCACGGGGATGACGTTCTTTTTCCTGCTGCACATCCTTGTGGGAATCGCGACCTTTGGTTTCGGGCTCTCTCTGACACCGATTATCCAGCATTTCTGGTCACTCGTTATCATTGCAAACGTAATTGCCATTGGTTGGGCGCTTACATTGTACGCGTATGGAAAGCGCAGCGGTTCGGTGCTGAAGAGTACGGTCGGTCACGACCTTCCGTGGCCAAGCTGGGTCAAAGACCTTTGGTTTGGAAATGAACTCAACCCCACATGGCTTGGCGTTGATTTGAAGATGTTCATGTACCAGCCATCGCTCCTCGGCGTATACCTTATCGTTCTTTCGTTTGCCTACGCCCAGTATGATCGGCACGGCATCATCACACCGCAAATGTGGTGCTTTGTCGGCTTTTGGTTTGCGTACCTTTTCACGCACTATGTGAAGGAGGAGTTCATGCTCTCCACATGGGATATCACCGACGAGAACTTCGGCTTTATGCTTGTGTGGGGTGACCTCCTCTACTTGCCCTTCTTCTATCCACTACCGGGTTTTTGGATCGTGGACGAGACAACGCCATTTGCGCCAGCCCAATTGATCGGACTCATTGTCTTCTTCCTCATTGCGCTGACAATCTTCCGAAGCGCGAATTGGCAAAAGGAGCGTTTCAAACGGGACCCACAGGCGAACATCTGGGGAAAGCCAGCGCAGACAATTGGCGAAAAACTCCTCGTCTCGGGCTGGTGGGGCATCGGTCGGAAGCTTAACTATACGGGTGAGATTGGCGTATACATCTCATTTGCCCTATGCGCCGGGCTCTCGCACTGGCAGCCCTGCCTTCTACCGCTGAGCCTGTTCCTGCTCCTGACGCAGCGTGCCGCGCGGGATGACAAGAAGTGCCGTGCAAAGTATGGGCCACTTTGGGAAGAGTATTGTCGCACAGCAAAGTTCCGAATGATTCCGTTCATTTACTGATTGCAGATTGCACGCCGCGGCTGGGAAAGGATGATTGAACACCCTACGCAAAATCGCTAGCGATTCTTCGCCATTGCTTATCCTTTGTAAAATAGTTCCAACCCATCGATCAGTTTAGTGAATGTATCTCCAAACTTGCTGTCATCCTTCCATTAACAATACGACAGTTGTAACACAATAAAGCCGCTCCGAAGAGCGGCTCAGTCTTACATAGTATACCCAAAACTTAGGGGAGGAACGAATTGATAAAATCTAACGCGTACGTGTCTATTCGATTCGAATACGTCACGCCAGCGCAGTTTCCATT
>DAINRK010000340.1:2407-5458 GCA_036741855.1 Anaerolineales bacterium | reverse complement strand
CAGCGCCAGACATCCATTGAACGATATGTAGAAGGTTTAAACCTTGCTGTCGTGATGCCTGCTGTCCATCGGAGTTTTTACAACGATATGGCGCATGGCGGGAATTACTGGCAGTTTATCAGCAAAGAAGTGCCTGCGCTAGTACAAGATATATTCCCACTTTCTTCCGATCGCAAAGATAATTACGTCGCCGGTCTATCCATGGGTGGATATGGTGCGTTCAAATTGGCATTGACTTATCCCGAACGTTTTGCCGCTGCCGCCAGTCTCTCAGGTGGTCTGGATATAGTTGAATCGGTCCGCGCAGATAACCCTCGCAATGACAAAAGGCGCCTGGAGGAGTTTCGTAACATCTTTGGTGACTTAAACAGAGTTGCTGGCAGTAAACATGATTTGATTGCGCTTGCCAAAAAAGTTGCCAAGGGACCTGTCAGACCGCGGCTCTATCAATGCTGCGGCACGGAAGATTTTCTTTATCAGGATAATATCCACTTTCGCGATGTTGTTCGCAGACTTCCAATGGATTTGACCTACGAAGAAGGGCCTGGCGAACACAACTGGGCGTATTGGGATAAGATGATACAACGCGCGCTGACCTGGATGTTCCCAAAAGGAAAGAAATCGTAGCTTAATCTAAAGTCTTTGGTCCGGTGTCTATTGAAGTCTACGAAGTACCCACTCCTTGAGAGTTGGATCAGACTAAGTAAAAATTTTTTGGAAATTTTATGCCACAAAACACTTTGATAGTCACCCCTTTACAAGAAGAATATGCTGAACTCTACAACAGTCTGTCTTCTCATGGACTGAAATCCCAGAAGGCCAAAATTGGAAGACTAGATGTTTGTCGTTTCCCCGAACTTAGTCTTACTTTGGCTCGCGGTGGACACGGTAAAACACAGTTTGGTATTCAGACGCAGCATTTATTGGACCACGCTCAATTTGACCTGGTCATTTGCGCGGGTGCAGCGGGAGCATTGTCTCCTGAAGTGACAGTGGGCGACGTCATTATTGCTACCAGCACGCTGGAACATGATTACAACAACAAATTTTCCAACCGGCCCAAGCCAAGCTTTGCAGGCGATACCGAAAGCATCGAACAGATCAAAGTTCTAGATATGAGCGATGCAAGTTTCAGGATCCACTTTGGGATTATGGCGGGAGGGGATGAAGATGTGATCGACGTAATACGAGGCGCAGAATTGCGTCAGATCACGAACGCACTCGCAGTTGCCTGGGAAGGCGTGGGTGGTGCGCGTGCCAGCGCGTTTAGCAACATTGCCTATTTGGAAATTCGCGGCGCCACGGACGCAGCCAACCATGAGGCACCTGTTGTGTTTGATACAAACCTGAAAATTGTCATGGAGAATATAGCTTATCTGTTGGTACGATGGCTCAAATACCAAGATAATCTTGCCAAGGAATAATCTATGGATAAACGAGTTAAATTCGATTTCGAGATCGACTTTACAAACGGCGGTGGAATTCAAGGGCAGGATTTTCGACTGGACATCGAAGGAGATGATATTTCAGATGATGAGCTTGCTGACTATATTGTCAAAGACATGCGCCTGTTGATGGTTGGAGATGTCCGCATTCTGAATAAAGAAATCATCAACGAGAAACACAAACGCCAGCCGGAGGAAAAGCAATCCAAGCCTCAGTTCCTCTATTATCTTCAACCCACGCGGCTGGGTATGTTGACTGAAGGGCCAACTCCTGAAGAGACTGAGACCGTCTCTCGTCATTTTGCGTATCTCAAAGATCTCACAGAGAAAGGTGTAATGATCCTGATGGGTCGCACCCAAAATAACGACGAAAACACTTTTGGTATTGCCATCTTCGAAGCAGAAGATGAAGCAGGGGCGCGAAGAATCATGGAGAACGATCCAGCCGTCGCCGGAGGGGTGATGCATGCGACGTTGTATCCGTATAAAGTCGCCTTAATGCGTACATGAAGTTTTCCGTATAATAGAGTGGCATGAAACCAAATAGCAGGCTTGTCCTAATCTACACCCTGGCTGCAGGTGTGATCTCAGCGATCACTGCGCCCATCCCGGGGACGTCCTTATTATTGACCGCCCTGGAGGTGTTTATGATCGTACATCTTGCAAAGGTAAACAATTTTCAACTTGGGTTGAAGGAGATTGGCTATTCTGCTGCCGTGATTTGGGGGATTTCCACGACGCTGAAAGATGTAGCACTGGAAATCCTCACGTTCTTCCCGGTTATTGGCTGGGTAGCGGAAGTTGTCGTGGCAATCCTGTTTGTCTTCTTTTTGGGAAGCCTGGTGAATTTATATTTCAGCAATTACCCCTCAGCGGTTGATAGCCAAAGAAAATAGCGACCCACGTTGTGGGTCGCTATCTTGAAACCTTAGGTTTACGGCAATCGGTCAGTTACCGCAGGGCGCTACATTGCGCCAATTAGGAACCGTATCGTTGACCGTTTGTGTACCGGTGGCACCATAACTCAGTGTAAGCTGACGATTGGCGATTTCGCCACAAACATCATCCTTTTCGACATGCTCCCAGTCACCCAACGTGTATTTGTATTCAATCTGTACTGTTTCCTTGCCAGTGAGGGTGATTGTCCAATGGGTTGCATCCACACGTGTCAGTACAACACCACCCGGATTCCACTGTGGCAATCCTCCATCCAGCCGGTCGAGGAAGCCTGCGATGTACACAGAACGTCCCGTCCCATCGGTCGACGCAGCCACGGTCACGTTAAAGACCAATGTCACTGTGCGCAATTCAGCCGTGGCTGTTACCTCATTTGAGTTACCGGACCGGTTGAAAGATATATCAACGGCGCGAACGACATAATAGTAAGTTGCACCTTGATCAACCGATGCATCTGTATATGAGTTAGTTGTGACGAGAGCAATGGTAGTATAGGGCCCGCCAGAGGAATCGCTTCGACGCACTTCATATCCATAGAGCGAAGCATCTCCCTGGACAGCATCCCAGGCTAACTCAACACCGTCCGGAGAGGCTGAGACGACATTCAAGCCAGATGGCGCCGCAGGAGCAGTCGTGTCACCACTGGAGT
>DAINRK010000340.1:0-2307 GCA_036741855.1 Anaerolineales bacterium | reverse complement strand
CCATCAATCCAGACCTGACCATAAGCATTATCAGTACGATCCGTTACACTAATCGTATGAGTCATACTTGGCGGCCATTGCAGGTTTGCCCAGCCAATTATGAGGTGTGGAATTGCATTCACTTCATTCGAATAAGCGCTTTCATTGCCATCTGGATTAGGTGGATTAGGACTAACCGAATCGAGGGCGGTCACCACATAAAAATAGGTCTGTGCATTTCGCAAATCGGTATCGGTGAAAGTCGTGCCGGTTGTCGAACCAGCTTTGACAAAGCCGCCACCAGTGACGGGACTGCGGTAAATGTTGTAGCCAGCTGCGCCCGCCACACTATTCCAAGCCAGGCTCACTTGAGAGTCGCCCTCGCTAGTTACATTCAATCCAGCCGGCGCGGCAGGAGGCTGCAGATCCACGGTACCTGTGATTAGAAGCCAAGCACTCCTGACACCGATCGATCCTTCTAGTTTGCCACCCGTAACCGTTAGCGAACCTGGACCGCTCGCACCCACACGATATCTGTTATTTAACACTGTACCATCCGGTAGATAACCTGCAACCGGAATCGAGACCGATTGAGACTCGCCTCGATTGATCACGATCACAGCAGCCTGGCTAGTCGTCTTGCGGCCATAAGCCACTACACCTGCCGCGTCGTCGGCCAGTAGGATGTGAATATCGCCATCGGTTAACACGGGGTTTTGGCGTCGAATATTGGCCAACGTCTGATAATGAGAAAACAGACTGTTATCTGGAGAGCCACCTTTATCAGCCCACGGATATGTCCGTCGATCATCAGGATCATCATCGCCGGTAATGCCAACTTCGTCACCATAGTAAACGGTCGGTGCGCCAGGCATAGTAAATTGAATCAGGGAAGCGATCTTCAGACTCTGTTTCCCAGCATTGAGATTGGCTGCGTTGAGTTCTTTATCCGCGCGTGTCTCGTTGCCGGGTGTCAACGTCCATAACAGTCGTTCTGTGTCATGGCTATCCAGTAGATTCATGAGCGAGTAGTAAGCTGCGTCGGGATAGTCCTCTCTCATAGAAGCGATACGCGCCGCAAACTCAGATGGCTCTATCGGATGGCCGCTATCTGCGAAGCCCTTCGAATCGAAGTTGCCCGGAGCAAGGAGCGCAATGACCGCATCGCGCAGGCGATAGTTCATAGTTGTGTCCAGCCGGTCACCGCGCAGCATGCGCAGTAAGGTGCTGTCCTTTTGCCAGGTTTCACTGATCAATAATGCATCAGGCTTGGCCGTCTTGGTTATGTCCCGGAATGTCTCCCAGTACCCAGCCGGGAAACTTGGGTCACCTGAAACGTCCATGCGCCAGCCGCCTGCTCCTTGTTGCAGCCAGTAACGCGAAATGCTATTGCTACTGGTCAGGAAATAATCCTGGACTGCTGGGTTATCTTTTTTGAGCACAGGAATGCTATCGAAGCCAAACCAGCCCTCATAGTCGGCCGCGCCGCATGGTACGTTATCGTTGCGAAACACGAACCAATCGCGGTAAGGTGAGGCAAGCGATTCACAGGCCCCGACTGTAACGTAATGATGGTAGCGATCAAAGAAGGGACTGTCCGATGACATGTGGTTGAACACACCATCCAGCACAATCCGTATGCCCAACTGATTGGCATGTCTAACCAAATTAGCCCAGTCCTGTTGCGTGCCAAAGTATGGATCGATCTTTGTGTAATCCTGCGTATCATACGAGTGGTTAGAGCCAGCATCAAAGATTGGGTTAAAGTAAATCGTGTTCACACCCAGAGATTTTAGATACGTCAGATATTGATCCACACCTCGGAGATCGCCGCCCATATAATCGCGTCCGCGCGGGTTTTCCCTTGGGCTGTTCGCAGGTGGCGTATCATCGAAGCGCCAGGGACAGGTGGTGGCATCTGCATCTGCATAGTTACGGCAATAACCCTCAGGCAATGTACCCCATGGAAGCGCCAATACCGGGTCGTCGTAACGGATGTCGCCAGTTCGGGCATTATTGTCTCTGCGACCATCGCGGAATCGATCTGGGAAGATCTGATAAATTACCGCATCGTTTGCCCAGGTCGGAGCCGTGAAACCGGGCTTGTAAACCATCAAAGCATAACTGTTGTCTTCCACCTCGTCAGTGGTGGCACCCAGGCCGCCATCAAGAGCGGCGGTATTATCATCGTAGTAATCCGTGTCACTGCCATCTGTGACAGTAAACCGATACCACAGGTTATCTGCGGCGGCATTGGGCAAGGTCGTAGCCCAATAATCACAAGAGGAGTCCCCCAAACCTTCCTGATAACAGGACACGTCCGTGGCG
>DAINRK010000339.1:0-5479 GCA_036741855.1 Anaerolineales bacterium | reverse complement strand
ATCGACCCTGTCGATTACCAAATCACAGATAGAAGAGATTTCATCGGTCCCGGTGAGGACGCAGAATTTGATATCCCATTGACGGCTCCGCTCACAGAAGGTACCTATCAGGGTACATGGCGAATGAGAAGCGACTCGAATGTCTTTTTTGGAACTCTCCTTACGGTAGTTTTCGAGGTCAAGAAACCATAAATTCCTGAACGGCGTGGAGGTCTTATGAAACTAAAACTAGCTGCTGCCACACTCATAAGTGCACTTCTGATCGTTGCCTGTGGATCGCCCCCAGCATCTACTGAGCCTACGCCGGATGTAGCCCTGGTACGCACGTCCGCAGCAGGCACGGTCATATCGCAGTTCACACTCACAGCCGCCGCATTTACACCTACTCCATCCATTCCCACGAATACAACTGCACCCCAAGCGACCGCCCCTCCTGCTTCTACCGCTACAGCAACGAGCGCAGTCGTCGCACAAGTGACGAACTCATCAGGGACGCCCGAGGCCTTATGCGATAGCCTGGCTTATGTTGCAGATGTAAATGTTCCTGATAACACTGTCATGTCACCCGGGCAGGATTTCATTAAGACCTGGCGAGTGAGAAACAACGGTATCTGTGAATGGGGAGCGGGTTACGTTCTCTCCTATGCCGGGTATTCAGAACAAATGTCTGGTCAGTTTGTAGCACTTACTGATGTTGTCCAGTCGGGTGAGGAAGTGGAAGTTTCTGTTCAATTCAAGGCCCCAGCTCAGGCAGGCACCTACCTGAGCGCCTGGCAAATGCGCAACCCGGCTGGCGTTACCTTCGAAGAGATTATTTTTGTGAAAATAGTCGTGCAATAAGTAAATTGCTTCCGTCGCAGTCCTCGACGGCGTGTTTACCACCATAGAACGACTTATTTGAAGTAACTTCACAACAAATGCAGGGCAAGCTTTAGAACTTGCCCTGTTTTTAGTCCTGATATTTGGTCTTCACTATGTAATCACAGAGTCCTCTTGGCAACATTATGCAAACGCCAAATTCGTAATAAAATAACGGCGGGTCTAAAGTCAGCGGGTGGGGAATGGATGAAACCTTTGATATGAGAAAGCTCGATATTTGTTAGTATAAGAAGTTGACCATCAGGGCCAGTATAATGATTTTAGATTCACTGGTTAGTGTGGAAAATCTGCAATTTCAGGTGGATGTGCGGCAGACGATAAAGCTATGATGCTTTTTGGACAGGCGGGTTGTGCTTGGGATGCTCGGTAAGACATTGAACTGTAAACTAGGGAAATTCCTAGCTTTAGGATGTTGGTTGATTATTCTATAATTTTTGATGTTTATCCTCTTGCTCAATGTTCTCTTGAACGAGAATACTTCAGATAATGATGGCAAGCGATGAGGTTGCATGTTAATTAAGATAACCAAAAATTGGCATCCTGTAGGGAAAGCGGCCTTTATGGTTTTGTTTCCCATTCTTATATCAATGGCTGCAATCTACCTGATGAAGAATAAAAGCGGCAGAGAACCGTTTCCTAAGACAGATGATCCGGATGCAACTCCATTGAACCTTCGGTGGAGAGGGTACAGCGAAAAAGAGGCCATAGATTACTGGACCTGGCTCCGAAATAATGACTTGCTCGTTGCCGAGCAGCGTTTTTTATTAGTCGATTTGTTTTTTCCGTTTTTCTATGCCGGAACAATGCTCACGAGTGTTATGTTGGCGTGGAATTGGCTTAACCATTCTTTTGATCTAAAGTGGGTAGTCATTTTCATCGCAATAGTAGTTCTGGCTGACTGGACTGAAAACCTTGTGCATTTGCATCAGTTAGGTCAATTTGTTCGAAATGAGCCAATGCAAGCCGTTTGGGTTCAGGCGGCCAGTGGTGCAACAACAATAAAATCTGGCTTCCTGGTGCTATCAGCGATTCGGATCGGCGGGCTGGCGGTAGGTGTCGCTCGCCAAGCTTATGTAAAAAAAGGAGGATAATTATGACCAAAACTCAAACTCCCAGCTCGATAAGCATTGAAGGTATTGGTAAATTCACCACAAATGCGGTACCAGATCCATTCGACGAGCGCGATTTGATCTATCGTCCGCGGCTCGCGCCGCTTAAGCCGCGTATTGACCAGCGTGACGACAAGAAAAAGCTCACCTTTGTCTTGCATCAAACAGGTAATTCTTGTACCGGTCATGCAGTGGCCTCGCTGATTCAAACTGTCACGAGTAGACTGGTAAGCCCATACATGCTCTATTACTATGCCCGCCGGTACGATCAATTTGAGGGTGAGGAGGATATCGGCTCATCCCTGCGCGGCGCGTTCAAAGGTTGGTTCTATCATGGTGTTGCTGTTCAAGAAGATTGGCGTGATTTAGATCCGCCTGCAGACCTGGATATGGAATCTCCAGCATTCATTCGTACATGCCGGGAGCGACCACTCGGGGCGTTTTATCGTGTTAATCCCTATCGGCTAGATGACATGCAGTCAGCAATCAACGAACTGGGTGCGATCGCAGTCTCCGCCGCTATCCACAACGGGTGGAGAAACCCGATTGTGATGCAACGTGGAAGTAAGAAGATGCATCTAATTGCTCGGCCTGTGAATCCTGAAGCCCTGGGCGGCCATGCCTTTGCGATTGTAGGCTACAACGAAGTGGGTTTCCTGGTGCAAAACTCATGGGGCACCAGCTGGGGAAAGGGAGGCTATGCAACATTGCCTTATGAGGATTGGCTCGAGAATGCCTACGATGCCTGGGTCGCGCGCCCTGGTGTTCCGCAGACACCGTTTTATTCTGGACATACACAGAACAGCACCGGGACTGGCGGCACGCTCGTCACAGGACCAGGTCCTGACCTCAAGCGCCTGGCTGTTCACGTGATAAACCTTGGTAACAATGGAAAACTCTCCCAGGGTGGCCGCTTCAGAAGTACGCCGCGCCAGATTGAAAGCATCTTTCAAAATATGGAACGTTGGCATAATTTCTGGCAGAAGAAAACCACGCCCTCCCTACAGCGCCACATCGTGTTGTATGCACATGGTGGCATGGTCACCGAATCGAATGGGCTGGTGAGTGCAGAGGAACATCTGAATTGGTGGCTTAATAACCAGGTCTACCCGATTTACTTTGTATGGGAAACCGACGCACGAGCGACGCTGTTTAATCATATCTATGATCTTGCGAAAAACAAATTGCCTTTCGGCATCATTGGCTTCGACTTGATGGAGCAGGTTGACCGCTGGATAGAAAAGAGAATTGCACCTCTGGCGCGTTGGCTGTGGGATGAGATCAAGCAGAATGCGCGCGCAGCCTCCGATCGAATCCAATCGCCGGAGCAGGTAAACTGGAAGTTGGATAGCTCCGGGAGATTAAATCCAGATGCTGAGAATGCGATGCAGACCATGCCGGGAGCGTCGTTACTGGTCAACCGTTTAACTCAGTATATTGAGCAATACGGTAAAGACAATGTAAATATACATTTGGTTGGTCACAGTGCCGGGACGATCTTTCACGCATCATTGCTTGAGCGTTTGGCTAGTGTGGGCATACGGGTAGACTCTCTCGCTTTTCTTGCAGCAGCATTGAGAGTAGATGAATTTTGGGCCAAGGTAATGCCTCACATTGGGACAGGAGGAAATGTTAACCGATTTGCCAATTTCGTCCTCAGCGACTCGCGTGAGTTGGAAGATGCGGTTCTCCCTCAACCTGGTCCAGCGCTTTATCACAAATCGATTCTGTACCTTTTGTCACGCGGAGCTGAGCTGCCCGCTCAGCAGGGTGCAGCGCTTGATAACCGGCCGTATGAAGTACCGATGTTTGGCATGGAAAGGTATATGAATCAAAGGCTTACTGATCTCCTTGGCATCGATAACGCGACAAGTGTGCTGCGGGAAGAGATAGAACGCGTGGGTGGACAGGTTATCCCCTCGCCCAGCTCAGCAAGCGAAGCAGACAGCCGTTCGGAAGCAACCATGCATACCGATTTTGATATCAACCCGGCGACACTGGCATCCGTCATGATGCGCATCCAAAACGTAAAGCAGCCAGCGCCCCAATACAATTATCCAGCATATGCCTCGCTCTATTCGATAGATAAAGATGGCTCGCCTTTGATAAGTACACCCATGGTGGCTGGTGCCGAGCCCTTATTACAGGCTGCTGAAGTAGAGATGCCTGGCAGGACACCACTGGTGGATGTAGCTGAGCCACAGAAAGAAGCACCTAAAGCTCCTCCTCCTGCAGAGCCAGGCCCAGAACCAACTCCTGAAGTTGCAGTCGCGCCCCGTTCCGAGTTCCCTGTAGTAGATATACTTCAAGGCGAAGGCTGGAAAATGGCACGAAAACGCAGATCGAAGTAAAACAACCTATATTCTGCCGCCCGAAGGGACGGCCTGGGCGGTCCCTCGTGTTGGAACAAGCCATTGAGCTGGCGCTATCTGCTCTATAGTCCCATCAAAAGAGTATCGCGCTCCCGAAATCATCGGGACGACCCTGGCGCTGCCCGCCAGTGCAAGTGTAGTGAGTGGAGCGAGCCGCGAGGCGTGACCCAACGATCATTCCTTGGTTGCTGTATAATTCTGCTATGCCAGAGTGGATCGGCAAGATAATTGGAAACGTACGCATCGAAAAGGAACTAGCCAGCGGGGGCATGGGAGATGTGTATGTCGGCACACATCTCAGGCTGGATCGTCTTGTCACCGTCAAAGTGATGCATAGCTATATCGAGGGGGATCCCGAGGCACAAGCGCGCTTCGAGCGCGAGGCCAAGGTAGTTGCTTCATTACGCCATCCCAATATAGTACAGGTCTTTGACTTCGACATCGCGGATGGACACCCCTACATTGTGATGGAATATCTAAGAGGTCCGTCGCTGGCTGCTTATCTGCGCGAATTGAACAGCCGCAATGAAAAACTACAACCGGCTCAAATCGCACGTCTCTTAAGCATCATGGCAACAGCACTCGATTATGCACATGAGCAGGGGGTCATTCATCGCGACATCAAGCCAGCCAACATTATCCTGCACAACAAAACGGGACTGTTTTCAAGTGACCTGCCGCTCAGCCCGCTCACCGAGCCTGCCATCACAGATTTCGGTCTGGTGCGCATCCATACGGCAACGCAATCGTCCGCGGGCAAAAGAAGTGGGACACCGCTTTATATGTCACCGGAGCAGGCACGTGGATTAACAGTGGATCATCGCAGTGATATCTATTCACTGGGTATTGTTCTCTATGAGCTGATTTCAGGCCACGTCCCTTTCGAAGCGGAAACAACCTGGGGGATCATCTTCAAGCATATCAACGAATCGCCTCCTCCGATTCCAGGAATACCGCCGCTTGTGCAAACAGTGATCAACCACGCCCTGGCAAAAGATCCAGACGATCGCTATCACGTCTCCCGAAAACTTGCGGCAGATTACATGGATGCGATCGGGATGGTTTCGGAGGCAAATGCCCTGCGAGCGGGAATATCGCTTCCCGCTACGCTCCAGCCGG
>DAINRK010000338.1:0-5480 GCA_036741855.1 Anaerolineales bacterium | reverse complement strand
CATTGAAATCATCAAAGATAACCTGACTGTAATTGATGATCTCTTTGCCCGTCATGCTGATTTGTTTTCGTGGATTCCTCCCACAGCAGGCCCAATGGGATTCCCGCGTCTATTGAAAGGTGATATCGAAAAGTTTTGTGATGATCTTGTTAGGAAAGCAGGTGTTTTACTCTTACCCGGTTCAATGTACGATGATTCGAGAAATCACTTTCGATTAGGCCTTGGAAGAAAGAATCTTCCAAAGGCGGTTGAGAGGTTGGAAAAATACTTAAGCAATAATTAACCCCAACCACGCAACGAACCCAAGTTTCTCTTCTTTTTTGTCTTTCATCAATCGTTGCTTGTCAATCAGAAATTGTATATCGACAGCCTCTAAATCCTAATGACTCTGCTCCGTCTCACCCGTCCTCTTTATCTTGTTCTTGCCGCGCTGACATATTCTTTGGGCGTGAGCATTGCAAATTACCTTGGCAATCCTTTCAACATAAATTCCTTCTGGTTGGGACTTGTGGCTGTGCTTTTCGCACAATTGACCATGAGTTTGTTGTCGCAGGTTTTTCGCCTCGATCTTGAGCCGCTTCTGGAAAACGAGACTCGCACAATGCGTCAGAGATTGCGTAACAGCGCGCTTTATGTTTCAATGGCGTCCCTGGCTGTAATTGCATTTATTGCCTATCTATTATTTATCAATGACCACCTGCCTCTCGCCTCATTTTTCTTTCTTTTACTATCGCTCTTGCTTATCCTTGCGTATTCTCTTCCTGCGTTGCGTAACCGTGGATTCGTTGAATTCCCGCTTTCAGTGCAATTGGCATATGTCTTTCCTTCCATTGCGTTCATCCTGCAGGCAGGTGAGACTCATAGTTTTTTGACACTTGCCATACCACTTACATTTCTAGCCTTATCATATTTCGTTGTCATGGATTTCCCGTCTTACGCCACTGACCGAAAATTTAATCGCGTCACTTTACTCACCCAATTAGGCTGGGAGCGTGCGATACCTCTTCACCACCTTTTTGTTTTACTTGCCTATATTCTTTTTGCAGCCTCACCTGCATTCGGCATATCACTTTCGTTGATCTGGCGTGTTTTCCTCACACTTCCATTTGCTCTCTTTCAAATGATTCAACTCAGAAACCTCTCTCTGGGTGGACCAACCAACTGGACTCTTCTCTCTGTTACTGCTCTTACTACCTTTGGACTTACTACCTACCTCCTGACTCTCACATTCTGGCTCAGATAGACTTATGCCTGAATTTCTAACTCTTCTATCTCCAGACGCGGCGCGCGATCGGTTATTCTCACATCTTCCTCCACTGAAAATTGATTCCGAATTGATAGACGTTTCTTCCTCTTTGGGACGTATTCTCGCGGAGGATATTTTTGCTCCGCATGCCTTGCCTGATTTTCGACGTACAACGGTTGACGGCTACACTGTCCACGCGCAAGATACATTTGGTGCGTCAGATTCATTGCCTGCATATTTGGCTCTTGTTGGCGAAGTCCCTATGGGAGATGCGCCCGCATTTGAATTGCAGGCTGGTCAATGCGCGTTAATCCATACGGGCGGCATGTTGCCCTATAGCGCGGATGCAGTAGTGATGCTGGAATATACACAACAAATACGCAGGGACGGGCAGCTGACCGTCGCCAGTGATGAAATCGAAATCTTTCGAGCGGTTGCGGATGGCGAGAACGCCTTAGGCGTCGGGGAAGATGTAGCTAGGGGCCAGCTGGTGCAGGCCAAAGGGAGTCAAATACGTCCCGCTGAGATAGGCGGACTTCTTGCGCTGGGAATTACCTCCGTTCGCGTTGCAAAAAAAATACTCGTAGGATTGATATCTACGGGTGATGAAGTTATAGATCCGAGTCAAGCGCCGCGGCCCGGGCAGGTACGTGACGTCAACTCATATACCTTGAGCGCGCTGGTGGATAAAAGCGGAGGCTTGGCAAAGCGATATGGGATCGTCAGCGATCAGTTTCATAACTTGAAGAGCGCAGCTGCAAACGCGCTCGATGAATGCGATGTGGTTGTAATCACTGCTGGCTCCTCTGCATCGACGCGAGATATGACTTCGGATGTGATTAATTCTATTGGCAAACCCGGTGTGCTGGTGCACGGAATCAATACACGCCCGGGCAAACCAACCATTCTGGGAGTATGCAATGGTAAAGCAGTTATTGGTCTGCCTGGCAACCCTGTCAGCGCGTTGGTGAATGGATATTTATTTGTTGTCCCAGTCATACAATGGTTATTAGGCGCATTGCCCAGGCCAAAAGCAACTGTGCTTGCGAAGTTAACCATAAATTTGTCGTCACAAGCAGGAAGAGAGGACTGGTGGCCTGTAAAATTACGTCCTTCTTCCAGCGGGAGAAGCGTTGGGGATAAGGAAGATTTTAGCGCCGAGCCTATTTTCGGCAAAAGCAATTTGATCTTTACACTGGCGTCAGCAGATGGACTACTTAAAATTCACCCCGATGCGACTGGTCTGTCAGCAGGTGAGATGGTCGAAGTGATGTTGATTTAGAATGCTGAATCGTCATCCTTAGTATTACCATTTAAATCATCGTCAAAATCATCTTCACCATTTGCCCAATCTTCATCCACCCAATCAATAACTGTCCCGCCGCTTTCGGCGTAATAGGGACTGACGAGATAATTCATGCCATGTTCCCATGTCACCCGGAAATCTTTAACGACAAAGGTTTTATCTGCATGTAAATCGTAGAGGACATCCGTTAATTTTGGGATGGGCGAAAACGGATAAAGCTCTTCAAGCACAATTTCCTTATCTTCATCAGGAATGATGAACTCTTCAACACTCGTTCCGTTTGAAAAGAAGAGCGGACGAGTCATATATGGAAGCTTTTCATCGATTGGTGAGTCTTCGTCCATTTTGGCTCCTCATAAATGGTGCAGGCAAGGGGTCTGAATTAATTGTAATGCCGAGGTGCCCTATATTGTCAACCCTAAATTTGCCATGGCAGTTTTTCCAAATCCACATTTCCGCCGCTTAATATCACACCCACCTTCGATCCGCTCAGATCAATTTTCTTTTCCCACAGTATACCTATCGCAACCGCAGAAGATGGTTCGATGATAATCTTCGCACGTTCCCATATGAATTTCATGGATTCAATAATTGCAGTTTCACTTACAGTAACAATCTGCTCAACATGCTGTTGAATAATAGGGAACGTAATATTTCCCAGTGAAGTCAACAAACCATCCGCAATTGTTTTTGGATTTATGGATGGAATAATTTCACCTGCCTGTATGGAGCGAAACGCGTCATCCGCCATTTCAGGCTCAGCGGCGATGACACGGACGCTGCGCTTGAGTCCTTTTGCAGCAATGGCTGTTCCGCTTATTAATCCGCCGCCACCGACAGGCGCCAAGACCACATCCAGGTCAGGGATATCTTTAAGTAGCTCCAGCGCAGCCGTGCCTTGTCCTGCAATGACACGTTCGTTGTCATACGGATGAATGATCGTTGCGCCGGTCTCTCGTGCAATACTTGTAAGCGTGGATTCTCGCGCTTCGAGAGTCGGTTCGCAGTAAGTGATTCGCCCACCATAGCCTGCAACCGCCTCCTTCTTGACCTTTGGTGCGTTCTTTGGCATGACGATATACGCTGGTATGTCGCGCAGCTTTGCCGCGAACGCCAATGCTTGGGCATGATTGCCGGATGAATGTGTGGATACACCGCGCTCGGCTTCATCATCGCTTAGCGAAAATACCGCATTGCATGCCCCGCGAAATTTGAAGGCACCGACTTTCTGCAGGTTCTCGCATTTGAGATATACCTGTGCATTAACGTGCTTATTAAAACTTTCGTTTGTCATTACAGGTGTGCGATGCACGTAAGGTTTGATTCTTCGAGCGGCCTGCTGTATGTCAGTTAAGGTGGGGGACATGTCATTTTTCGGGCTATATCAGCCTGAGCGGCGAGTCTAACTCATTAAGAGCAAGATACTTCACGACGGTCAGCATGACGTGCATTTAATACCCTCTCTCAAAATCAACCTGGTATTTTAATGGCTTACCCTCCGCATAAAGTTGAAAATTTTCAATAAAGAGCTTCGTGATGCTCTCCGGATAACTGATGGCGGAGGTATGAAAGGTCATCAACAGATTGGGTGTTGTCCAAAACGGGTGGTCTTGCGGGAGTGGTTCTTCTGCAAAGACATCCAATACAGCCCCGGCGATTTTGCCTTCGTCCAGTGCCGTGACCAGGGCTGGTTCATCTACTGCATTGCCCCGACCAACATTGACAAAGATCGCATGCGACGGCAGAGCATTGAGCAACTCCGCGTCCACAATTTTGTTTGTATCCACTGTTTTGGGCAAAACGGTCACAAGATAATCCAATCCCTGTACGAACTTCAATATGTCGGGATCATGATAATAAACACTGACTTCCGGACAGGTTTCGCTTTCTCGCGTAAAACCTCGCACGGACATGCCAAAATGGTTTGCTGTGGAGGCAAGATGTGCACCAATGGAACCCACACCCAGTAAGCCGATTGTCTTGCCGCGCAACACACCTGATTCTGGCCTCTGCCATTGTTTTGATTCCTGGGCGCGAATCCGTTCGAGTATTTTCTTCTCATGGAAAAGTAAATAACCAAACACGTATTCGGACATTAACTCACCGAACACACCGCGCGCGTTCGTAAGGATATAGTCGCGTGGTAAAGAGGGATCCATTAACGATTCGACTCCCGCGTAGATGGCTTGAATCCACCTCACGCCAGAAAGACGAGGAAGCATATCCCGAATCAATTTCGGTTCGCCGAGGACAATGTCACACTCTTCAGGATTCGATGTAAATTTCAGATTTGCTAATTGGGCTGATTCGATGAGCCCCGTGTATACATCTGCGTCAGAGGTCAGAATGAGGAGGGCGGACATGCCAGAATTATATTCGTTTGCATATCAGCATGTCGACCCTTAAGGCTGACAGATTTTCAGGAAAACCTGTTATCTTCGTTTCATTCCCAAGATATTTCTCAGTCCCCAGATTGTCGTCATGATCCCCGTGAAGAAAGACGTCATCACAAGCCCTAAGACGAAACGCGCAAACTGTTTGTTGTCTTGCTCCGTTGTGTATGTGATTCTGCCCAATTGGTAAGACGGAGAAGGCACGGGAGAGGTGCTTCGTCTTTTCACGTCCCTTGGTGTTTTTGAGTCGGATTCCGTAGCTGCTGCTTCGTTTTCAGGCAGAATTTTCGGACCGTACGTGTTTACATAGACCTGAGTAAACTCAGCGCCAAAGAAGAGGATTTGAGCAGAGTAATATACCCAAATCAGAAGCAGAACCAGTGAACCGGCTGCGCCGAAGGAAGACGCAACGGCACTATTTCCAAGATAAATCCCAATCAGCATTTTACCCAGCGAAAAAAGTATAGCAGTGACAAATGCTCCCAGCCACACATAACGCCAGGGAACTTCTGCATCTGGCAGGTATTTATAGATC
>DAINRK010000337.1:817-5485 GCA_036741855.1 Anaerolineales bacterium | reverse complement strand
CAATACGGACGCCACAATCTGCCATCTGTTGTTCCCAGATCGCAGCCCAGGTCTGGCGGAAAGCGGCACTGGTAGTTGTAAACTTTAAAGCCAGCTCTTCACCGTTGGCGTTGGTACGGATATCTGCACCTTCGGCAAGCGTCCAGCCAGCTTCATCAAGCAAAGCTTTGCCTTTATCGGGATCAAACGGATAGATCGTTACATTTGCATCCCCCGCATATGCCCAGTGATCGGTCGGGATGAAGGTGTTCATCACCAGGCCAGCGCGATCTTCTTCGCTGACGAGAGGATAAACTGATGCTAGCAAATCCAGCTTGTTGGTACAATATGAAAGCGCTTCGCGCACTTTCAGATCACCCAGGATTGGATGCGGTGTGGTAAAGGCCGCGCGTTCAACCTCAACCACTGAGGTCACAACAACTTCCTGAGTCACCACCACCGGTTCGGCAGGTGCTGCCGGTGTGGCGGGAGCAGGGGCGCATGCCGCAAGGACTATGCTGGCTACGACCAGCAAGCCAAAGGCACGCGTAAAGCGATTCTTAAACATGGAAACTCTCCTCACTACAAAAAGGTTTTTTAATTTGGATGAACAACTATACTTACCGTCGTACAGAATTCCTTCCGCCCCACCTCCTTTCGTATTAGAAGAGAAAATTTTTTCCCATGAGCAACAACCTAAAAATTGAGTATTCTTCTATTGAAACAGTTACATATGATGTTGCCTATTAAAATCTGTACTGGTGAAGACAAATTATAACTAATTCTCTGGAAGCGTCAACTACAATACCTGCGAGGGGTATTGATTAAAGAGAATTAATAAAAAAACAGTTCTTGAGAACTGTATAAATCAACTCTTCGGAGGGGGCGTTTCAAGGCGGTTATCAAGGGTTTTCTTCAAAAACATAAATATTCAGCTGCGGAACTTAAACCCATCTGTACCAGCATAAAATCAAAAAACAACCCGACTTATCATGATAAGTCGGGTTGTTACCATAGCCGCAAAAAATACTGCTCACTGTGTACCGCGCATACGCGGGTCCAGAGCATCGCGCAGGCCATCCCCTACGAAAGTGAATGCCACGACGACCAGCGCCACACAGACGGCCGGCGCTAGAAGAATATAAGGCTGTGCATTAATAGCTGTCTGTCCATCCAACAAAAGTGAACCCCAACTGGTGATAAAAAATGCATTAGCATCCGTTGTGGGCCTCAGACCCAGGCCAAGGTAACCCAGGATAGCCTCTGTAATAATCAGTTGAGGGATTTGAAATGCGGTCAGAACGATGAGGGGTCCGAGCACATTGGGCAATAGATGACGGAACATAATTCGCGAATCCTTGACGCCAATACTACGGGCCGCCTCAATGAATTCTTTCTCTTTCAAGGAAAGTACCTGCCCACGCACAAGCCGGGCAACGCCCACCCAATTAACGATAGCCAGGGCGAAAAAGAGCAGGAATAAACCATTCATCAGTTGGCCCAGCCAGCTATCACGCAGGGCAACCAAAACAATAATAAAGAACAGCAAGTCTGGAAACCCATACATGATATCTGTGATACGCATCAGAAAATTATCCCAATTCCCGCCATAATAACCAGCGATCATGCCAACCAGCGAGCCAACCAGAATAATAATTATCGTGGGAACAAAACCAACGATCATCGAAACGCGAGAGCCATAGATGACACGACTTAATACATCGCGGCCAAGCGTATCTGTACCAAGAGCGAATTCCGGATTACCTGTTTTCCCATTGGCTGACTTTTCAACCCAGGCTGGAGGCAAAAAGCCCTTGCCGCTGTTTAGCTGTAACGGACTATGGGGCGCCACCAGAGAAGCTCCAGCCGTTAAGAGCAAAAATAATATAACAATGATCATTCCAACCAGGGAAGCCTTGTTTTTCAAAAAACGCTCCCAGGCTTCCTGCCATGGACTTTTTGATTTAACATTCAATTTTGCGCTGATCGGTAATTGAGAGCCAGCAATTTCAGCCATTGGAAACTCCTTACCCGGAGGTTAATCCTCCAGGCGAATACGAGGATCGATCACTACATATAAGAAATCAACAGTCAGATTCGCTACGGAAACCAGTAACACGTAAATTAGAGTCGTACCCATGATCATGGAATAATCACGCTGGCTGATAGCAGTTACATAAGCGCGTCCCATGCCCGGAAAAGAAAACATTGTCTCGATAATAAACGAACCTGTCACCAGTGCTGCCAGGGCAGGGCCGAGAATGGTCACAACCGGGATCAAAGCATTGCGCATCATGTGACGATATACAACCACTCTTTCATGCAAGCCCTTGGAACGCGCAGTACGGACGTAGTCCTGTCGCAGAACCTCCAGCATGGACGTGCGTGTGAGGCGGGCAGCGTAAGCCATCGTCCCGAATCCCAAAACAGCCCCAGGTAGAATCCAGGCTTTGATTTGGTCCCAATCCTTGGGTACGACACTGACCCAATGTAGCCCTGTAGCGAAAATGATGATCAGGAAGATTGCCATGACAAAACTCGGAAGCGAGATGCCCATCGTGGCGATAAATAAACTCACGTAGTCGACCCAACTATTCTGTCTCAGCGCGGCAAAGACACCTACCGGGACACCTATAATAGCAGCGAAGCTCAAGGCCAACAAACCCAGACGCCAGGAATACCCAAAGCGACTATAGATCGCGCTCTTTCCTTTTGGTGGCTCAAAAAGAATATCCTGTACCGAGCGGCCACGGACGCGATAGGATGGCCCCAAATCTCCGCAAACCAGCCCGCAATCGAATTTGCCTTCCTTGGTAAAATCACCTACTACATAGGCGACAAACTGACGCCAGAGGGGTTTATCCAATCCATAATATGCATCGAGCACTTTTTGAGTGGATGCGTCCACCTGGCGCGCACTGAGGTCACGATCCCAGGGGCCACCAGGCGCCGCATGCATCAAAATAAATGTAATAAGTGCAACGGTGAACAGCACGGGGATCATCCACAATATGCGTCTGAGAAAGTAAGTAGCCATAGGTAGACACTCCAATCAGAAAGAAAAGCCTACTTCTTCAAGTCTAGCCGGCCCAGTCACGCTGGACCGGCTAGGTTTGAACTATCGAACTATTTAATGGGCTTCAAGCGTAATACTTAACGGGACTTGCGATCCTGCAAAATCTGCATCCATGGCCGTTTGTTGAAGGCCTTTCACCCACGGTTTGACCGTGTAAGAGTTGACGTTGTTCCACATGAAGGCGACATAACCGCCCTCAACCAACAGGTCTTGCGCCTGCTGATACAGATCTGCGCGTTTCTCTTCATCCAGTTCGCCATCTGCCTGGGTCATGAGCTCATCCATTTCTGCGTTCGAGAAGCCAATACGCTCGCCGAAAGCGCCAGTCTTCCAGTAGACGCTCAACCAGTTCTGTGGGTCAGGATAATCTGCGCACCACCCGAGGATGAACATCTGTGGAGCAGTAGCGACATCCTTTGTCAGGCTGGTATAGGTAGTGGGTTCGACCGGATCGAGGGCAATATCGATTCCCAGCACTTCTTTCCACTTTGCCACCAGCCACTCATTGCGAGTGCGGTTGCGCGGTGTGTCACTGAAGGTGTCTTTGATCTCAATTGCTGTCCCATCCTTCATCAACTGCCCGTTTTCAACTGTGTAGCCAGCATCGGTCAGAGTCTGCACTGCCTTGGCTGGATCGAAACCAAAGCGTGTCTCACCATCTTTATAACCGGGGAAGCCTTTGGGGATCCAGGTCAGAGTCGGGGCACCAAGACCTTGAAGGACATCGGTAACCCAGCCTTCGCGATCAAGTGCGTAAGCAAAAGCTGCACGCACTGCCGGATCTGTGAAAGGTTCCTTCAACTGGTGGAACATGACAGCGAACGTGCAGGAGCCGGGATAAAGCAGATGTTGCTGGCTTAGGTCGGGATCGTTTTGGATAGTGGCCAGGTCTTCTGCAACCGCGGCATTGATATCCAATTCATCATTCTTATAGGCCTCGAAGGCAACGGCAGTATCAGTGATATATTGGTAATCTAGCTCATAGGATGCAACGCCATCCCAATACGTTTCACTGGGAACAAAGTGAACATTTACGCCCTGCTCCAGGTTGCTCATGATGAAGGGGCCATTGCCAAGATGATTTGCGGGGTCCAGCCACCAGTTCTCACCACCAGCCTCGATCAGCTCCTGTTTGGCTGGGTAGCCAACCCACATATAAGCAACCGTGTGGAAATAGGGTGCCGGTTGTTTAAATTTGAGGGTGAAGGTGTTGCACTCGGCATCGTCATAGCCGGTGCAGGCTGAGCCATCCGCGTGGGAGGCCTTGACAGCATCATCGAAAGCTGCCTTCTCATCGTCGCAACTATCTGTACAACCGCGCCATTCCGCTGCGCCGAGAATATCATCAGTAATGGCCGCATATTCACCCGCGGTCGCAGGATCGCTATTGCGATGGTACGAATATTCGAAACGGGCTGCGTTCAACGGGCTGCCATCGCTGTAGGTCAGACCATCACGTAGAGTGAAAGTCAATTGAGTGGCATCATCGTTATATTCCCATGACTCAGCAGCTCCAGGTACCGTATTCAATTCGCCGTCTAATTTTGTTAAACCTTCATAGACCATTTTGAGCACGGCGATCTCGTTGACAAACGATGACTTCTGCGGATCTA
>DAINRK010000337.1:0-807 GCA_036741855.1 Anaerolineales bacterium | reverse complement strand
GTCTGGGAAAGTACCCATATTGACACGCAGAACACCCGGCGCAGCTGGCTCAGTCGCAGGTGGTTCAGTTGCGGCAGGCGGTTCAGTTGCGGCAGGCGGTTCAGTGGCGGCAGGCGGTTCGGTGGCGGCCGGGGGCGCCTCAGTGGCTGCAGGCGCGCAGGCCGTTATGATCACACTTAGAATGACCAGCAGGCCCAATAGATTGAAAAGTTTTCGCATATTTCTCTCCTCACACAAATTAGTTTTGTTTTGTTACAGACGTACTTTGATAGACGGTTTTTTTATTTAGCAGAGTATGACCACCTCCTTTCAAAAAGAGAAACGAACAGGAATTTTTTCATAAGAATCTTTCAGAAAAATGACAGGCGGTAAAGTGACCTGGCCTCAACTCACGGAACTCTGGTTGTACTTCAGCACAAATTTGTTCTGCGATTGGGCAGCGGGTGCGAAAACGGCAACCCGAAGGTGGGTTAACAGGAGAAGGGATATCTCCTTGAAGGAGCACGCGGTGGCGTTTGGAATCTGCAATCGGGTCGGGAATGGGAACCGCGGAAAGTAATGCCTGGGTGTAGGGATGTAATGGTTTTAAATAAATCTCATCGCGGCTGGCCAACTCCATAATCACACCCAGATACATCACCGCGACGCGGTCGCTAATATGGCGGACCATGGACAGGTCGTGTGCGATGAACAGGTAGGTAAGGTTGAACTCTTCCTGGAGTTCCTCCAGCAAGTTCACCACTTGCGCTTGAATGGAAACATCCAGTGCTGAGATTGGCTCATCACATACGATGAACGAGGGTTGTA
>DAINRK010000336.1:0-5494 GCA_036741855.1 Anaerolineales bacterium | reverse complement strand
TGTGCTCTGCCATGGCTTCTGCTAGTGCGATTTGCGCATGCGTGAGAACAGGCTCAGGGTCAACCAGTTCAACGACCTCTTTGACATTGGGAACCGAGGTCTGGTCAATGAAGCGAAAGACCACGCCTTGTACGGTCTGGTTACCAAAGGGGACAATGACAAGGTGCCCAACACCAACTTTTCCTAAGAGAGATTCGGGAATGGCATAATCAAATATCCCTGAAACAGCGGGGACGTTGACAACGATTTGAATGAAGGCAGTCATGAGGGTCACTATTGTATCTTGAAATTCTTTTCAGAGCGCAACGTTCGCGATAGGCTAAGCAATCTTCTTGAAAAAGGCCGTGATAGTGGATTATAATAAATTTGGTGGTCGACATGATTGTTATGCAATTTACAGATCGCCATCCGATTTCAAATCCCAAATCTCAAACAATCGAAAGGATATACCATGGGTATCTTCAGTAAAATTCTCGATAAACTTGGGCTGAACAAGAAGGCCAAGGAAGATGAGGCTGCGCAAGCACAAGCGCTGAAAGATATGGCCAAGAAGGAAGCTGAAGCTCGCGCGAACTTAAAAGCGCAAGCCGATAAGGCTGCCGCCTCGGGTGCAAAACCAGCAGCCGCGCCAGCACCTAAAGCTGCTGTTGCACAGGCGCCTGCGCAACCAGGTCAGACAATGAAAGCCGCGCCCGTAGCGATCTCAGAAGTGGATGTGGTCAAACACCTGGAGGAACTTTCTGCTGGGAAAGGCCTGAACTGGAAAGTCTCGATCGTGGACCTGCTTAAACTTCTCGATATCGACAGCAGCCGCGAGGCCCGCAATGAATTGGCTGAAGAACTCGGCGTCCCCGCCGAATTAAAGAGTGACTCAGCCAAAATGAATGTATGGCTTCATAAGGCAGTGTTGAAGAAGATCGCCGAGAACGGCGGCAACATTCCGCAGTCTTTGCTGGACTAAAAAGCCAATATAGAAAAAACAGCGCGGACTAATGTCCGCGCTGTTTTATTTTGGATTGGGAGGAACTTTGACAGCAATTTGAACAAAGATAGTAATAGGGTTGATCCTATCTTGAAATTCTTTTTAGAGCGGACGTTTGCTATAATAAGTAAATCTGTTTAGTTGGGGATTGCTTCGTCGGAAAGAGCACCCTCCTCGCAATGACAAAAAGGCGAATTCAACTTTAATTGTGACTGATTATGCAACAGGCAACACAGTAAACTACTGTATCCTAAATGTTGCAGCAGCATCTTTTCCCATAGCAGAAAATGCCAGTCCAGTTGGTTGGATGGCCGCACATTAGTCTTACGCTATTTCCCCTTCAAAATCACAGCTGCCCCATATCCAACTACAGATGAATAATCCCCTGTTACATCGCCTGAGGTGGCATGTCGCAGGACCTTCACTTTGTCCGCGCCGAGTTCGCGCGAGGCCCACATTACTGCTGTAAATGCGCCAAGTCCACAGGCGAAGCCTTTACCGGCACGCTCCACGTCAAATGCACCTTCGGGTGAAAAGGACTCGATTTGATCGAGCATGGCGCGGTCGTATGTCAAGGCCGTCTTTTGATTATAGAAGTGAGAGAGATCCGTGCTGGCGACAAGAACGAAATTTTTATTTGCCAAGACCGTGGCAAGGGCTTTGCCCAAACTTTCAGAAACGTGCGCTTCCTGTGCGCGTATCATCACAGGCAATAATTTCCAGTTGGACTTTAACGCACGTTGAAGGAATGGCAATTCAATTTCGAGAGAATGTTCGGGGTCATTTGAAACAGGGGATAAGCCTACATCCAGTTCTGATTTCAGGGCTTCATCGAGTTCATGCAAAGTCTCTTTGTCAATTGAAACATTTCCAAGTGGCGTGGAATATGCGTCGTGCGCGGTAGTGATTAAGGGTTGAACGTATGGGTGATGCATTGGCCCGATAACGGCGACCACATCTGGGCTTCGTCCGCGAATCGCTGCGAAGGCATAGCCCGCGACCGCGCCTGAGTAAATATGTCCTGCATGCGGCGCGATGACCGCGATTACTTCTCCATCCAATTCGGGAGGCTGCGCGCCATCCAAATATTGATCCACCAGGCGAGCCAGAACTGTAGCATCCCCCTCATACCAGGTGCCTGCAATCGGTGAAGGACGTACGTCGAGCATGAAATAATTCTAGCACTTTTTGCAGCGCGCGAAAAGCAATCAGCATTTCCTTCAAAGAAGGAACGAAATGAATCTGAAACTTGACTTGCCATTTGCCTCCATGCTACACTCGCCAAGTTTGCGATCTCAAGCGCTGATGGTATTCAGAGGAGCGACTCATGCAAAAAACAAATAACAAATTCATCATCCCAGGTATCCTGGTGGCGGTTGCACTCTGTGCGTTGTGTGTTTGCTGTGGTGGCATCGCAATCTATTTTTATTTGAACCCGGTCAGTCAGACTATTTCACCTAACCCTACAGACAGTAATTTGCCTGTAAATCCCACGCCACAAACTTCTGTAGACACAAGCGGCTTACCTGAGTGGACAATCCTTGTCTATTCCGCGGCAGACGATGAAGTGCTTGAAGAAACAATGTGGTTTGATGTCAACGAAATGGAGTTGGTCGGTTCAAATCCACAATTGAACATCGTCGTTCAAATGGACCGCTACGGCCAGGCATTTAGCGGGGATGGTGACTGGACAGAAGCGCGCAGGTATCTCATTACACGCGATAATGATCTGAGCACGATCGCTTCGCCGATTATCCAATCCCTTGGCGAAGTGGATACAGGCAACCCACAGACCTTGATGGATTTTGTGACCTGGGCAATCCAAAACTATCCCGCGAAGAAATATGCTTTGATCATGTCTGACCATGGCGGCGGTTGGACGGGTGGGTTCTCAGATATGACCTCTCCCAATTCAGATCTTTCCATGCCCGAGATCATCTCTTCCATTGAGCAGATACAGCAGAATACAGGCATTGATAAATTTGAGGTGATTGGCTTCGACGCCTGCTTGATGGGACAGATCGAAATCTTTGGCTCACTCTATCCCTATTCAAATTATATGGTCGCATCCGAAGAGGTAATTCCCGGATATGGCTGGTCGTATGCGGCGTGGCTGGAACAAGTGGCACAAAATCCCACTATGGATGGAAGCGGACTCTCCAGTGCCGTTGTTTCAACATATGTCGTCAATGACGTATTGCTCACCGATGAACTGCGGGCGTCGGCTGATGAAATTGCGCAGGAAGAGTCGACAACGACACTTAGCGCTATTGAAAGCGCCCGCGTCCCGGATGTGATCGGGGCAATGAATCAGTTTATCTCTGCGATAGCTACGCTCGATCAAAGTATTGTGGCCGAAGCGCGCACCTATACGCGTAGTTACTTCTCATTATTCGGCGAGGACGTCTCCCCGTCCTTTATTGACCTTGGGAACTTTTCTGAGGTTCTTGCCAACCTGACCGACGATGCCAGCACACAACAAGCGGCCATCCAGTTACAAACAGCCATTGATTCGGCAGTGATTGCAGAAAAACATGGACCAAGCGTATCGGGCTCCAATGGGATTGCCTTTCACTTCCCTGATTCGGACCTTTATTATTTTACTGAGTACAACAGCGAGTTCCCCTCTTACGCGCAATCGTCCTATAAGTTTCTCGAGCAATCTTCGTGGGATGAGTTCCTTGCCTATCACTACACTGGGGAAGAATTCGTGCCACTGGAGGGACAAGCCATCACGCCATCGCGCTCCGCACAAATTGTCGCGCCAGGCGCCTCTGAATTGACAATTGCACCAATCCAGATTTCTGACACAGAGATCACTGGCGATGAAGTGGTGAATGTATCCACGACTGTAGAAGGAAACGTCGCCTATATTCATACCGCTCTCTATTTTTGGGATCCCACAACCGAATCCTATTGGATTGCGGATGTCTCTTACTATATTGCTGACAATACAATTTCCGTTGATGGTGTGAATTCACCAGATTACGGTGAAAGCCCAATACAGGTGCAGTACGAATGGTCGCCCACGCTATATACGCTCACCGATGGAACGCATGAAGCATTCGCGCTCTTCGAGCCAGCCGAATATTTGAGTGCTGATGGACAGACCGTTTATTATGTCTATGGACAGTATACCGATGCACTCAGCAATACACCTGTGGATGCCGGATTGTACTTTGACGCCGATGGTAATTTCCTCTATGCGTATGCCTTCCCTGATAATAACAACGATGGAGCCAGCAACCCGGTAGAGATTTCCCCACAGATTGGCGATCATTTTACAGACTATATCCAGTACTATGAATATGATGCCAACAACAATCCGATTTATGATTATGTTTTGAGTGACGATGTATTCACATGGGGTGAACAGGGCTTTTCGTTCTTTTCAAGTTACCCCGCAGATGGTCAGTACGCGGTCGGGATTATTGCGTATGATTTCGACAATAACTTCGTGGCGAATTTTGAATTTATTAACTATACACGCTGATTAAGTAAGTATTAGCACTTTTGCGAAGGATTTTTCGCCACAGAGAACACGGAGAATAATGAGTTTTCCCGAAGGGCTCTGTGACCAGGCAAAGGCTCATTTACTCAAGAGGTTTGTTATTCTTTCAGTAGAACCTTTTTGGTCGCTTGAAATGCCAGTGGAGGCAAGCTGCCACGCGCGAACCACTCTGCGGCATCTGCATCGTCGCTGGGCTTTAATTCACCGGCGATCACTTCCGCGTGATAGACAATGACAAAGTCCGCGCCGCTTGGATGTTCGCGGCCGGCGATGATGTCATACAGTCGCGTCACGCGGACACTCAAGCCTGTCTCCTCTAAACATTCGCGCGCGGCCGCCTGTGCCGGGTCTTCGCCGCTATTTATGAAGCCGGCCGGCAGAGTCCAGTAGCCGCGAAATGGTTCACCTACGCGTCGTACAAGCAGCACCTGACCATCCTCTTCTACGAGAACAGCAGCCGCAACTTTGGGGTCAAAAAAATGGATCCACTTGCAGTTTGGGCACACAGCCCGCACCGCGCCGTAACGATCCTCATGAATGACCGGTGTTGCGCAACGCGGGCAATATTTATAATCTTCAGAACTTGTCATGAGAGATATTATGACATAAAAAAGGTCCGACGGCAGGCGTCGGACCTTTTTGTTATTCTTTTTGGCGCCAGCGTTGGAACGCAGTCTGACGCATCAACAGCATCAGCAGCGCGCCCAGCAGGGCAATCCCTGCCAGAGCAATTTGCCAGCCTATTGATACGGGCACTGGCGCCTCGCTCGGGACCTGTGACTCGTCTCGTTGCGCGACAGCATTTCCCGTCGCGTCAAGCTTTTCGGTGGCTGTCACTGCCGTGCGCGCGATATCTCCCATGGTGGGCATTAGTGTGGGCTGAGGGGCTGATTCCAACGCAACTCCTGGAGGCTCCGTCGCCGCGGGTGCTTCGGTCGCTGGAGCCTCTGCCGCGGCCGGCGCTTCAGCCGCGAGACCCTGGACGTGCGCTACAAGGGCTG
>DAINRK010000335.1:0-5512 GCA_036741855.1 Anaerolineales bacterium | reverse complement strand
CAAAAACGCTGACGAGGACGAGTACGTTTCAAAGCGATTTCCAGAGAGCCAAGCAACGCGGTCGGGAATGACCGCAGGGTGTAAGCAAGGCAAAAGCGCAGAAGCCGAATGGACCTCCGAGTTGAACGGGCGAACACGCAAATGTAAGTAACCCAATTCGGTAGCTCCCGTTATAGAGCAAGGGTATAACCACAGGCGATGTGGCGTACCTGAAAAGAGTGACGCTGGCTTTCCTCCCTGTTGCATCACGACAGGGATTTTTGTTTAGATGGCGTTAACTTGGGTGGTACCACGAGACTCCCCTCTCGTCCCAATGGACAGGAGGGGATTTTAATTTAATCAGGAATGAAATGAGTCCCTAAAGGTTTACTTGCCTAACCAGAATTATGGTTTGCAGGACTCCTTTACTCAAAGCAATGATAGTTCGCGAAGAAACCTTTAGGGACTAGGAGCTAACTATGTTACTTGAAGCAACAACCACAACCCAATCTCAAACCATTATTCGCGAAATCTCCGCGGATCTGGAAACTCCTATCAGTGTGTACATGAAGTTGCGCGGCGATGGCGCGTCGTTCCTGCTCGAATCCGTTGAAGGTGGGGAACGGATTGCGCGCTATTCGTTTATAGGCATAAAGCCCAAGGCGCAATACATCATTCGCGGGAATGAAATCGAAATCGTTGAGTCTGACTCATCACGCGTCGTTACGTTCGATGAAAATGTTGACCCAACGTATTTTCTGCAAGAGGAAATGAGTCGCTTCAAGTTCGTGCCACAAGCTGGCGTGCCGCGTTTCATTGGTGGGTTGGTAGGTTATCTCGGGTATGAGTCGGTTCGGCATTTTGAGCCAACCCTGAAGTCCAAAATGAATCAGGCAGCAATTCCGGATGGCATCTATCTTCTCGCCGATACTGTCATCGCGTTCGATCACGCGCGGCGCAGCTTATCCCTCATTGCGAATGTGCTTGATGGCGATGTCGAATCCGCAAATCGCAAACTGGACGAGATCGAGTCTTGTATTCATCAGCCGCTTCCAACGACATTACATCGCGATGTGCAATCCTCCAAGACACGCTCGAATATGACGCAGGGAAAATATGAAGATATGGTACGGGATGCCAAGGAACTTATTGCTGCGGGTGACATTTTTCAGGTGGTGCTTTCGCAGCGCTTCACGCGTGAAACGAACGTTGAGCCGTTCGATGTATATCGCGCCGTGCGACGCCTCAATCCGTCGCCGTATATGTTCTTTTTTGATTTCGGACTCGTGGATCATGAACCGCTTTTTATTGTTGGATCGTCACCTGAAATGTTCGTCCGTTTGGAGGGACGAACTGCCTCTCTCCGACCCATCGCAGGGACGCGCCCACGAGGAGCCGACGCGAACGCTGACGCCGCGCTCGCGCAGGACCTACTGGCTGACCCGAAGGAACGCGCCGAACATGTGATGCTGGTGGACCTCGGTCGCAATGACCTGGGTCGCGTGTGCGAATATGGTACAGTAAAGGTCTCAGACTTCTTCACCATCGAAAAATATTCCCATGTGATGCATATCGTCTCACACGTAGAAGGAAAATTAAGACCTGAATTGACTGCCTTCGATTTAGTGCGGGCGGCGTTCCCGGCAGGGACCGTTAGCGGCGCACCGAAAGTGAGAGCGCTTGAAATCATCGCCGAACTAGAACCTGATGCGCGGGGCGCGTATGCAGGCACGGTTGGATACTTCGGCTTCGACGGCAACATGGACACCTGTCTCGCCATCCGCACGATGGTAGGACGTGGCAACACGTTCACGGTCCAGGCAGGAGCAGGCATCGTCGCAGATTCGAATCCAACGACTGAGTTTGAAGAAACAGTGAATAAAGCATCTGCTATGTTGAAAGCTATAGAGATTGCTGAAACAAATTCATAATACATCGGTGATCAAGTAGTCCCATATGCTCGTGGAGTGACGTATCGAGATCACCAGTGCCTAAAGTAATTATTGTTACAAGAGAACTCTTGAAAATCGTTAGTCTCGATACGGGCTTCGCACACTCGACCAACGGAATATGAATGAAAGGAAATAAACTATGACAAACAAACCTCGCCTCCTGACCGGTGACCGCCCTACAGGACGGCTACATCTCGGTCACTATGTGGGCTCGCTTGCCAATCGAGTACGACTGCAACATCAATATGAATCCTTCTTCATCATCGCGGATTTGCACACGCTGACGACCAAACCTGAACCACAGTACATCAAAGAAATACCGACCTTTGTTCGTGAAACCGTGCTGGATTACCTGGCCGTCGGCATTGACCCAGACATCAGCACCATCTTCGTTCAATCGGCGATTCCAGAAACATATCAGTTGAATCTATTGTTGGAAATGCTGGTTACTGTGCCGCGACTGGAGCGCATGCCCACCCTCAAAGACATGGCGCGCGACGCCAATATCGACTCCATGCCATTTGGTTTGCTGGGCTACCCAGTCCTCCAAGCAGTGGATATTTTGCTGCCTCGAGCGCAAGTCGTCCCAGTGGGACGTGACAATCAATCGCATGTTGAACTTGCTCGCGAATTGGCGCGTCGCTTCAACAACCTGTACGGTGAAGTCTTTCCTGAACCAGATTCAATCATTGGGGATGTTCCGCTCCTTGTTGGCACGGATGGACAGAGCAAGATGAGCAAGTCCGTAGGCAATGCAATTTATCTTTCCGATGATGTTGAGACCGTCAAGCAAAAAGTGATGAACATGTACACGGACCCCAAACGCCTCCGCGCCACCGACCCTGGGACAGTCGAAGGCAATCCTGTGTTCATCTACCATGACGCGTTCAATCCCTCCAAAGCCGAAGTGGATGATCTCAAAGAGCGCTATCGCGTAGGCAAAGTTGGTGATGTGGAAGTTAAGCAGAAACTTGCGGTCGCCATCAACAACTTCCTTGAACCGTTCCGCGAGAAGCGCGCCTACTTCCTTGCGCATCCCATGATCCCGAACGATGTTCTTGCCAAAGGCATTCTCCGCATGCAAGCCGAAGCCAAATCCACCATGGAACTTGTCCGCGAGAAAACCGGCTTGGCATATTCACTCGATTTGTTTGCAGATCAGGTCGACATCTTTGGCGAATACGATTAAAGGAAACCTCGGTGGTCGAGTAATGCCGCATGCTCGTGGCGGGATGTATCGAGACCACCGCGCCGTAACGCAACTCTTGTAACAAGAGAACTCTTGAACATCGTTGGTCTCGATACGGGCTTCGCCCACTCGACCAACAGAGTAAGGATAATTACTATGCTCGTACTTATAGACAACTACGACTCCTTTACCTACAACCTCGTCCAATACTTCGGCGAACTCGGCGCGGAAATCAAAGTCTTCCGCAATGACCAGGTCACGATGAATCAACTGATTGCGCTCAACCCGAGTCATCTCGTGATCTCCCCTGGACCAGGTGAACCCATCAAAGATGATGGTATCTCCGCCGAAGCGATCAAACACTTTGATGGCAAAATTCCCGTTCTTGGCGTCTGCCTCGGACACCAATCGCTTGGCGCAGTTTTCGGCGGCAAAGTGGACCGTGCCCAACGTCTCATGCATGGTAAGACCTCCAAAGTGACTCACAATGGGCAGGGCATCTTCAAAGGCGTTCCCTCGCCATTTGAAGCGATGCGCTACCATTCGCTCGTCGTGTATGACCCAATTCCCGCCGAACTCGAAGTGACTGCTATCACGCCCGAAGAAGAAATCATGGGACTCAAACATCGTGAGCACCAGACCTATGGTGTGCAGTTCCATCCTGAATCAATTCTGACTGAACACGGCAAACAAATCCTAAAAAACTTTTTAGATTTGAATCCCGCTCCCGTGAAAGGAGAACAATCCATGCTCAAACCATTTATTGCCAAAGCAATCAATCGCACTGACCTCACCGATATTGAGGCTGAAGAAGCGATGAACATCATCATGACGGGTCAAGCCACGTCTGCCCAAATCGGCGCGTATCTTGTTGCCCTCCGCATGAAAGGCGAGACTATTCCCGAAATCACGGGTTCCGTCCGTGCCATGCGCAACGTAGCTGTCAAAGTAAAACTCGATACAAACGAATCGGTCTATGACATCGTGGGCACAGGCGGCGACGGTGCACACACGTTCAATATCTCCACAGCCGCGGCGTTCGTCCTCGCGGGGACCGGTCGCAAAGTTGCGAAACACGGTAACCGTGCCGCCTCATCGCAGTGTGGCTCAGCGGATGTTCTCTCTGCACTCGGTGTCAACCTGGAGCTTACAGCCGAGCAGGTCGCTCAAGCCATTGAGCAGATTGGCATTGGCTTTATGTTCGCGCCCAAATTTCATCCCGCGATGAAGCATGCAATTGGTCCACGCAAGGAGATTGGTCAGCGTACCATCTTCAATATCCTCGGCCCACTCACCAATCCCGCTGGTGCCAACATCCAACTCACAGGCGTTTTTTCTCCCAGTCTTACGGAGCCTCTCGCACAAGTCCTCAACGAACTCGGTTCCAAAGCCGCGCTCGTCATTCACGGTGCGAATGGACTCGATGAACTCAACACCACGGGCGCCAATCGCGTCAGCCATCTCAAGAATGGCGCGGTCGAAACCTACGAGCTCAATCCCTCCGACCTTGGTCTCGCGCAATCCACCGTTCAAGATCTACGTGGTGGCACGCCCGATGAATCTGCGGTGATGATGCGTGACCTTCTCTCGAACAAACTCAATGGAGCCCGACGCGACGCGGTCTTACTTAATGCGGCTGCTGCTCTCGCTGCGGAGACGAGCGATTTCAAATCCGCGCTTGAAGAAGCGGCAACCTCGCTAGATAGTGGTAAAGCCTTCGCCAAACTCAACGCACTTGTGGAATTTTCGCAGAGTTATCAGACTATCTCGTAGGGACACAGCGACGCTGTGTCCGCATTAACCATGACAAACATTCTCGAAAAAATCATCGAACACAAAAGGACAGAGGTTGCGGCGCTCGACGCTCAAGCCTTACGCCGCGCTGCAGAGTCTGCTCCTGCGCCAAGAAATTTTCTTTCCGCAATTAAGCGCCACCGCTTCGGGACTCACCCAGGCCTGATTGCTGAACTCAAACGCGCTTCTCCCTCCAAAGGGATTCTCGCTCCGCACCTTGACCTCTTCAAGGTTGCAGACATCTACATCCATAACGGCGCATCTGCCATATCTGTGCTCACCGATGAAAAATTCTTCATGGGCAAACTTGAAACACTTCGCGAATTACGATTTGAACGCAAATCAGAGTTACCCTTACTTAGAAAAGATTTCATCATTGATGAAGTCCAACTTTACGAATCAAGGTCCAACGGTGCTGACGCTATCCTCCTCATCGCCGCCGCATTGACCGATGACACTCTCTTCGCTGATTTACATACTACCGCTCTGGAACTCGAATTAACCCCATTAGTCGAAGTTCACAACGAAGCTGAAACTGAGCGGGCATTGAAGTTGAGAGATATAAAGTTGATTGGAATCAACAACCGCAATCTCGCAA
>DAINRK010000334.1:3703-5513 GCA_036741855.1 Anaerolineales bacterium | reverse complement strand
TAATTGGTCAGGGTATCGGGAGGATCGCGAATTTTATCAACCAGGAATTGTACGGTCCGCCAACGACCCTACCCTGGGGAATTCCTATCTCTGCCGAACACCGCCTCGCTCAATATCGGGACTTGAACCTGTACCCCGTTGAGACGACTCGCTTCCACCCGACGTTTGCATATGAGATGTTGTGGAACTTTGCTTCAGCAGGTTTATTATTGTGGTTATCCCGCCGCTACGAAAAAGATCTAAAGCCGGGCACGCTTTTGGCTGGCTGGCTTGTACTAGCCGGTCTTGGACGTCTCATTATTGAATTCTTCCGCCCGGACCAGCCTAAAATTCCTGACCTGGGAATTAGCTACACCAGCATCATCGCAGCCTTGATGGCAATCGTTGGTGCCATACTTTTGATGGCGCGTTACAAGGCGATCAATCTAGCATTTGCTGAGAATTGGGAAGAGGAGTATCGAATCTCTGAACAGACCCAGCCGGAAGAAGCGCTCGTTGAAGAAGGGAAACCTTCACGAGCAAGGAAGTCGTCAACAACCGAGCCTCATCATGCTGCCACAGGCAAGACCAGGTCGAAGACCTTGCCCCGCAAAATGGCAAAGCCTGAAACGAAGGCTTCCACCGCTACAAAAAATAAACCTTCATAGATAATGTAAAAAATCGCCCTTCGGGCGATTTTTTATTAATCAAATGAAGGAAGTGCAGCTCGCTGATGTTCCAGATCTGATGAGGCAGGGTCGCGTTGATCGAAGTCAAATCGTTCAAAAATGTCTGAATATAGTTCGATGATCTGCTGGCGTGTGAATCCCATCTCTTCGTATGAGTACACATGATCGCTCTTGAATGAAAGTGTCTCTTTCACTGCCTGGTCAACAATATCGGCCAGTCCTGGCTGATCAGGATAACTAAACTGCTCGTAGAACGAGCGCAGAGTCTGCTCGGGGCGTAGGATCAAGTCGTCGTACTTCAGGATCAGGTGCCGGGGAGATGGATGCGAGTCCAGATAATTTAGGGGATAACGATACCAGTACTGTGTAAAGTCCACAATCTCGTCAAGATAAAGATACTTCTCCTTCGGCTGCGTAAAGACTCGACGCGCGTAGTTAATCCACGAAACAGTGGAGGGAAGCATATCCAGTGGATTGCGTGCGAGATAAATAATGCGTGCCTCGGGGAAGAATTCAGAAAGGGTTTCAATTTTTGCACTGAAGGCCGGAGCTTTGGCAACGTAATATTTTTTCCCTGTCGCATACATGTGACGCTGCAACATGGATTTGTAAAATACCATGATACGGCGTTTGTGTTCAGGAGTGAGCGCCTCATCAAAGTGTTGGTAGTTCGGCAGTTCATCCATGAAAGGAAAGAGGAAACTCACCCAATAGGAATCCCACATATGAAAGAGGATATTTTCATCCTCTTCAGGTTGGAAGAACGAGATAGGATGGATCTTAAATTTGCCGAGCGTGCGCCGGTCGAACGCGTATAGCAAGTGATGAAGATGACCACCCAGTTTGTTATCGAGGCGGGAGAAGAACTGCGTGACCTTCTTTTGTGTCACAGAAGGAGTAAGATAAATATCCCAGATGGTAAGACTGGTGAATGTTTCCACATCGCGGGAAAGCAAACGGTGGAGGAATGTGGAACCACTTCGCAAATTGCCTATGATGAAAAGTGGTTTTTCAATCAGCTGTGTTTTGTGTCCGGGGAAGAGGATGTCATCCAGCCAGAAACAAAACCAGTGGAAGAGTGATCCGAGCGGCCAGACGAAATAGAAAAGCAGTAAAAATATGAAGCGCTTGCGGGTAAGAGG
>DAINRK010000334.1:0-3693 GCA_036741855.1 Anaerolineales bacterium | reverse complement strand
GTAGAAAAGTGTCCCGATGGGCCAAACGGCGTAATAGAAAAGTAAAAAGATCAGGCGCTTACGAGTGAGCGGAGCAGGTGTATTTTTGTAGTCGAAAAAAGAGCGATAGAAGGTGCGCCAGAAGAGGCGAAAGTTATAGTGCATACCAAGTGAGTATCCTACAGAGTTCCGAACGCACGTATGTGCGTGTGCGGTAAAGTGGCTTACATAGAAAACGCCCGTAAGGGCATTCTCTGTTCCATTCTATCAGGAATTAGTGATTTTGGATTAACGGCGAGTTATAGTTTATCCCTTTCTACAAAGTTCTTGATGCGTTTGAGCATTTCTTCATGCGCCCCTCTAGCTTGTTGGAATACATAATGAAATAGCATGTCTGGTGCCTTCATTGTGATGGTTTCGTGAAGACGAACACCCGTGCCTTGCGGGGTAACTTTCGTTATGTTCTTGACAAATGTTCCTAGTGATGGATAAGCTTCCGTGTGGACTGTATCCTCCGTCACAGAAATAATATCGGCTCTATATTTGATCTTGAATTTGAACGGTCCCCATTTCAGGCTATCTGTTATGAAGTAACGTTTTATACCAGCAGGTTCATCTTTGGCGCGTTCCACTTTGATGATGAGCGGATGAATTTTTGGATGCTGGCTATAGTCCGCAATGACATTAATTACAGTAGCAGCATCTGATTGAATGAAGATTTCCTTTTCGAAGGTTCCTTTTTTCACGGGGTGATTATACTTGACGTGATTTTCTAATGTGTGGTTTCGATACGCCCCGCGAAAATCACGCAGGGCTACTCAACCACCGATCTGCCTTGAATGAAAAAGTGCAAAGTATGTCGCTAATTTTCGTGAAGTCAGTTTTCAGTGCTTATAATGCCGCAAGTTTAAATTTTGGAGGCATCTTCGATGAAAACAAGAACTCAATTCACGGGTCGTCACTGGGAAACGGGAAGTATTCACAACGCGCTCGCATTGCAAGGCGTGAAAGCGCCGCACACTGGTAAGCCGTACTCAGAGGCATTGTTACTTGGCATCAGTGGTGGAATTGCATTTGGGTATTTCACTTTTGAATATAAAGGATACCTTCCACATGTTGCCATGCTCACCCGTAATACGTTCAATCCGTTTTCGACCATTCTCGAGAGATTGGGCATCGCACAGGATATCCAACAGACCAACAAAGCCGAAATTGCAGAGAACAATCTGCGAAACACACTGGATAGTGGATTGTTTCCGCTATTGTGGGCAGATCATTTCAGCTTGCCGTACAACAATCTTCCATCTGACCAGCCAATGTGGGGTATGATGCCAATCCTCGCTGTCGAATCGGATGCTGCTACGCGCGAATCGGTCACTGTTGCGGATCGTTCCAGCCGGCCGCTGCATCTCTCCATGGCAGATCTGACGAAGGCGCGCGGGCGCGTCAAGGACGATAAATATCGACTCATCACCCTCGATGCACCTCAGACTGCCAAGCTGGCAGGTGCAGTTCACAAGGGCATTTGCCAGGCGATCAGCCTGTTCATGGAGGAACCACCGCGCGGCGCACGCTACAACTTTGGCTTTGCAGCTTATGAAAGGCTTGCTGAACTGCTGGTCAATACGCGCAACAAACAAAGCTGGGAGCGATTCTTTGCTCCAGGTGCCCGCATGTATCATGCGCTGGCTGGTTCACCAGTCCAACCTGGGGCATATCACTGGATTATGACCTGGGGATCAGCTGATGGTGCGGAACGTGGTCTCTACGCAGATTTCCTCGATGAGGCCGCGCAAATCCTGAAAAAGCCTGCTCTGAAGGAATCTGCTCAGAAGTTTCGCGAAAGTTACCAGCTATGGCTAGCGTTTGCGGATGCTTTGCTTCCTGACGATATTCCTCTGCTTGGTGAAAGCAAGAAGCTAATTCAGAAAAAACATGACTTGTTTATCAACAAAGGCGAAAGTGCACTGCCAGAAATTAAACAAATCAATACGCGGTTGAATGAATTGCTAAAACAATCTGAAACTGATTTCCCACTTTCCAATGCTCAGGCGGCGGAGTTCCGCGCGAACTTACGAGACATTCTCTTGAAGATCAGCGCGGTAGAGCAGCAGGCTGTTGACCTTCTGCAAAGCGCAATTGTGTGAGCTTAAAATAGACTTCGGAAGTCTTGAAGACTTCCGAAGTCTTTCTTTCTATGATATCGTCTTCGGTTTCGCCAGCCTCGAACCGATAATCGCGGCAATGATCATAAGTAATAATACAACTAGACCGCCGCAAATTCCTGCTACTGTAAATGACGCGCCGAGGCCTTTGAGTGCTATCTCTTCGTTTGGTACTACTTTCTGGCTGCCGTCTTCAAAGGTACAAGTCCATTCCTCCTGATGCCCGGTCATTCCTGAGGGACTGCTTGTTACGGGTCCTGAATTGTATTCCTCTTGCGAGATTGAAACTGCGCCCGGACAAACGACCCACCCGGTTAATCTATCAAACACAGGCGGAATACCAACAAGCATCGCCCCACCAACTGGGACGAAGAACAACAAGGAGCCGCCACCGATCAACAAAACAAGAACGGCACCGATACAAGATCCCTGCCAGCGTTTCATGGTATCTCCTTGATCACAACAGATGCTTACGAGGAAATTATAGCAAGATAAGCAAGAACGCGTAAATAAAGCCCTGTGTGTTTTCATTTCCTGTCAAATTGTGTTTTGCATTCTTGTTACTGATTGGCTAGAAGAAAAAGATCGATCCCTTCCACGCGTTTCGAAGGGCGTGGACTCTAGTCAAGACGGGAGATTGCCTAAGGGGAGAATAAACCCAATATAACCCTTTGAAATTAATATATAAAAACCAAAAGCTATTAATAATAAAAAGCCATAAAATAAGGCACAGCCAATCCCACTCAGAACGATACCCGATTTGGCGAGACGATTTCCCTGCTGAGGACCTTTTCTTTTGATTTGCCCTCCCCCAATAATGCCAGTAATAATGGCTGTTAGCCAGCTGAAGCCTGGCGATATGATTAGAAACAGACCAGCAGTCCGACCGAACGGGAAATAGGTGGAAAGAGGAGTAAAGCTGGCCAACATAATAAATATCCCTAATACCCATCCAAAAATTCCTGTAGCCAGGCTAATTATTGAGAAAATGGATGTTGGAGTTATCACTTTTGACTGCGCGTGGCCGAATTTCGTCATGATGTCTCTCCTGTATGAAACGACCAATCGTTCAAGGAGCTGCCTAACTGTTTGCGTTTGCGTAGCACCCTGTGGGTAGTGGTGTGTGAGTGGGCGTGGATCACACTCAGTATATGGAAAAAGCTCAGGAGCAAAACGAGCTCCCTGTTGGCGGGGTGAATCCCGCAGCTGCGTACTTTTCCTACTTACGATGCCTGGACGCTGGATCGTACAAACTCATCTATCCGGCCAGCAAGTGCAGCGTCAAAGTATGCATCGCCTTTCGCTTCCATGTCGTGGAGGATTTGGTCCCATACCTCAGCATAATACTCAGCCGATATCACAAGCGTCGACTGCGGCAGCCGCACATGTAATGCTTCGGCTGTATGCGGCGGATGAATCCCTCCAAAGCCCGAAAAGACGATCGTCGGGATATTGATCGTTGCAAGCTGCTCATCACTCAATCCCGCAAAGGATGGAGATCCGCCGTCTATGAATGAACGCGCCCATGCTCTCATGGTCTCGGCGAATG
>DAINRK010000333.1:0-5528 GCA_036741855.1 Anaerolineales bacterium | reverse complement strand
CCGCATACCTGAAGAGGAAAAACTCTTGACCGAACAATTTGGCGACGAGTATCGCGAATATATCAAGAATACAGGTGCTTTGTTGCCGGTATTCAGAATTCCAATCTTTAACCTTGGAAAGGTTTAAAACCTTCCCATGTTTCAGGAGTATCTTATGAAAAAACTTGTTTACCTTTTCCCAATCCTGCTTGCGCTTGCACTAAGTGCCTGCCAATCAGGTGGTCCTTCCACCAAACTTAACGTCGAAATGACTGACTTCGCGTTCACCCCGAATCACTTCACGGTCCCGGCTGGAAAAGAGATCACGGTGAACATCGCGCACCACGGTAGTGTAGTGCATGAATTCATCATTATGAAACGCGGCACGAACGCGGGCGAGAGTTTTGACGAAGACGACCAACCCAATGTTTATGAGCTGGTAAAAGTTCCACCGGGACATTCGCAGTCTTTCACATTTACAGCGCCCGCGGAAGCCGGAGATTATCAAGTCGTTTGTGGAATTGCGGGACACCTTCAATCTGGCATGACGGCGACTCTAACCGTTGTTCAGTGACTCTCTTTCTTGCTGCTTGTGCATCAAGAGCATGAAACGTGATCAACTTACAAAAAATCTGGTTGCCTCGAGTGCGTTGATGACGCTGCTAGCAGGGATTATCCATTTCTGGATAATCCCTGAGCATTGGGAACATGCCCCAGCGCATGGCTTGTTCTTCTTATTGGTTGGGATCGTCCAAATTGTCTGGGGTATTGCAGTCTTGCGGCACCCTTCGAAAAGATTCTATTCTCATTCTTATCTTTCAGGGACTGATTTTAAGTGCTGGGCGCATGGTTGCGCAACGAGCTATTATTTTGATCGTGATAGTCTCAATCATAGCAGGCTTTTCCACCTATGGTCTTGCACGGGCTGCGGAGCCGCTCTTTCCCTCGCCGTCCGCACCTGCAGAGGAACACCATCATGATGAAGGGACATCAGCTGAAGACCACCACAATGTTGAAGTTACTCCAATGCCCGAGCATGATCATTAAGATTCACAGGTAATTTCTCGCAAACGACATCACAAGATAGTTTTAACTTAATATGTTAATGGGTGGAAAATGAAATAATCAGGTAACCGTCAAAAGGAAGCTTCATGACTACTGCCAAATTTCAACCTTTGTCTTCTTATATTGAATACCCGGTGGAGGAGATGAGGCAACGCGCCATAGCCTTTCGCAAGGACATGCAGCGCAGGCGCACAGTTCGTCATTTCTCAGATCGCCCGGTACCGCGCGAAGTAATTGAAGAATGTCTGATCACAGCAGGAACAGCACCAAACGGTGCCAACTTACAGCCGTGGTACTTCGTAGTGGTCAGCGATCCCAGAGTCAAACACGAGATTCGTGTTGCAGCCGAACAGGAAGAGGCAGAGTTTTACCATCGCCGTGCGCCAAAGGAATGGCTGGACGCGCTTGCTCCCTTGGGCACAGATGAACATAAGCCGTTCCTTGAGATCGCTCCCTGTTTGATTGCCATCTTCGGAAAAAACCACGGCGAACTACCAGACGGACGGCGCGTGAAAAACTATTATGTGCAGGAATCAGTTGGAATTGCGGCAGGTTTCCTGATCGCTGCGTTGCACAACGCAGGCTTGGTTTCGCTCACTCACACGCCTAGCCCAATGGGATTCTTAAATACGATCCTGGATCGGCCCGCAGATGAGAAGCCGTTTCTTTTATTGGTAACAGGCTTTCCCGTGAAAGACGCGCAAGTGCCTGTCATCCAAAAGAAACCATTGGACGCGATTGCAGAGTTCATGTAGCCCAAATGATTTTTGTATTTACGCGAGGTTCTAAAAGTTTAGCGCCCCACTAAAAATAAGTCATTACGTCAGAACTTCATATACTTGAAAAGAACTCTCACGGCCTCTGAGGCTCACTGCCCCAATACGTTGGGTGGGAAATTTATCGACGATCGCGGCAACTGTTGCAGGGCCAACCACAATGCGATTTGGGCGGGCATATTCCTGCATTCGATAAGCCACGTTGACCACGTCCCCAAGGGCATTGAATTCCGCACGATCGCGGGTGCCGATGTATCCAACCATGGCAATCCCTGTATTAATGGATACACCCATGATAATTCGCTGATTAAGTATTAGATGCCCAGTGGTTTTTGTTCGCACCAGGAGTTCACGACCGGATAATATTGCGCGTTCCTCGGGTGCAGGCTCATCCGGAACATCGACAAAGATTGCCATTACACCGTCACCCAGGTACTTAAGCATGCCATTATGTTTGAAAATGATATCGGCAGAGTCGCTGTAGAAATGGTTTAGAACATCAGCAAATTTTTTCACCCCCATTTTTTCAGCCATCCCCGTCGATTCGGCGATATCAACAAACATGACAGTGACTTTCTCTTCATGTAATGGTGGCAGTTCACCTGTCTCAAGATAATTGTGCAACAATAATTTAACTTCTGATGGGGAGACAAACCGCGTGAACAATTGACGAATCTGCTCTTCCTTGCGGAACTTTTCCAACAAATTCATCCGCTGAATTGTTAAGGATGCCTGATGACTAATCGCAATGGCAATTTGTAAGTGGTTTCGGGTGAAGGCGCGGGTACCGGGACGCTCTTTCTTCAAAATCATTAGCGCCAATATATCATCGCCGCTCAGGATTGGCACATACATCTCAGTAGGTGAAACTTCAGCCGAACGATTTTTAATGGCGCGGAGTGCCAGAGCCGTTCCCCCTAATCCATCAAACTTCCCAAACATATCCTTCATAATGATTTCACAAGATTGAACACCCATGGCGTGTTTGATCAGGACAGTAAGGGCATCAACAATCATTTCGAGACTGGTGGCAAAATTCAATTTACGCGCCACGTCATAGAGCAGGACGGCATGCTGATCAATCGATTCGAGCAGAAGTTCTCTCGTAAAGATATGAGTACCCGATGCGCCTTTTTTTGTCTCGAAATCGTCCCCGGGTGAAACAAGATTAAAGATGACCTGTCCGATGCGGATCACATCAGTTGGCTTCAATGGGCATTTACCAGATATACGTTTGTGATTGATGAACGTGCCGTTGGTGCTATCCAAATCCACGATCGAAATTGTATTCGCCGCCTCATCCACCCAAATCTCGGCATGCTGGCGCGAAGCGGCTACATCCTCCACGACAATATCATTCGTCGTGGCGCGGCCAATAGAGGTTTTGCTGTTCCCTATTTCATATGTTTTAGGAAAGCTGTCTGGAATATGAACGATGAGATTCCACATATGCAACCATATGCCGCTCACCATGAAAATTCGTGCCTGATGAAGAGGGCATAAAAAAGCCTTTGGATTGTCCGTTCGAATACAATTATAACCTGTGTTAAGACGCTGCCTTGAAGCCTCGGGTTTCCGGTTATACTCATTTCATTGGAGGAGGTTGTATGCAATATCGTCGAATTCTAATGAAGTTGAGCGGAGGCGCTATCGCTGGCAATAGCACCTGGGGATTTGACCCCACGGCCCTCAACCATATTTCTGACGAGATTTTGGGACTTCATGAACAGGGGATCCAGGTTGGTGTCATCGTAGGCGGTGGTAACATTTTTAAAGGCGAACTAGGCGAAACCTGGGGGATCGAACGGGCAGAGGCAGATAATATTGGGATGATGGCTACGGTAATCAATAGTTTATTGCTCCGAGGCGTACTCCAGGCACGCGGGAACGCAGAAGTACGGGTTATGACCGCAATACCAATTAATACAGTGGCAGAACCCTTCATCCGCCTCCGTGCCATTCGGCATCTGGAACATCAGGCAATTGTGGTCTTGGCGGCAGGCACTGGCAATCCCTATGTAACGACGGATTATCCCGCTGTCCAACGCGCTCTTGAACTGCGTGCCGAGGCGCTCCTGGCTGCGAAAAATGGAACCGACGGGATCTACACCAGTGATCCGCGTCGCGACCCGACCGCACACCGATATCGCACGATCACTTACGATACAGTTCTATCAGCGAACTTGAAGGTATTGGATCAGACCGCCGTTTTGCTGGCACGTGATAATGGTTTGCCTATTCATGTCTTTGACTTCGATGCAGCAGGCGCGATGCTGCAGATTTGTCGTGGCGAATCCATAGGAACGCGCATTGGACTGGAGGATGTTCTCGAGTAAGCTGTTGAACCAACACGGTAGAGAATGAAAGGAAAGACCAATAGAAGTAAATTGAGTGAAGCGGCGAATTTAGACCCCCACCACTTTTTTTTGCGAAGGTATTTCAACAAAGTGCCTGAGGTTATCGATTAAATACTTGATGGCATCTCGATAAGAAGACCTTGGGCAATAGCTGCGCAAGGATTGAGCCTCTTGTGGAGTCATGATGATACTTTTTCCCTCGCGCGCTAGATCCGCATTCATCAATGAGACAATCTTATCGAATAGAACATCCATGTCACGTTCCGATGGTGGGGCGACTATGATGGGGTTGCCAAACTGGTGGATTTTTTGCCGGATCGACAGATCGTCTTCATCCGCGATGGCTTTCTCCCACACAGCTTGAACAGCGGTAACTACAAAGAGGATTTTGGGGTTGGTAAATTCTGACAATTTTTCAACGATGGGCAGCAGAGCTGTTGGGGGCTGTTTAATATTGAAATCATCCACGGCCAGGATTAGCAGCTTGCAGCCCACATCCCGCGCCATGGACGAAATTGCCTTGATCACGTCCAAGGGCTGGGCCGTCCCCTGAGAGGAGCTCAAGTCTGTAAACAACGCCCGGTTCAACTCCGAGACGGACAGACTATCACTTCGGTTTTCGAGATAGTTTCGCATAAAGGGGTTGACTTCGCGAGATCGCGCGTATTCTTCAAGAGATTCACGAAGAGATGCAGCCGTCACGTGCCGTTGCAATTTGAGAAAGGTCTTCTCCAGAGCCGAAACAACTGAATCCGTCTCATCCTCGGTCAGCAAACGGTTGATTTGTTCGTTATAAGAGTCTAGATCCTTCTTAAGCAAAGAACGTGGCCACCACGCCGCGAGGCGCACTTGAAGCGGCAATTCATGGTTGGTGACGAAATCATCAATGATCTTCGCAGCGATTAAAGAATAGGTCAGTCTGGATGGCTCATAGATCGAGCGTTTTAAGCTCTGCGCCAACCGAATGCCGATGGAATTTTGATTGGCATCATTAAGGGTGATATGCGAAAACAGGACTGTGAATTTCGCTTCAACGTCCCCACTCTCAGTTCTTGTCAAATTCTTATTGGACGCTTCAAACATTAGCGTGTTATTCAACAGCGTTTTCCCATTTCCGTTCGGACCCAGGATCAATTGCAGGTGAGATGGTTTGGTTCCATTCATCATGGAATTCAAGCTGGCTGAAAGATAGGCGCGTTGAATGGATATTTCTCCCACCACGAATCTGTCGAAATGAGCACTGGGAGCAGATGGCTGGCTGTTCAGGTATTCGTACAAAGGGATTTTCGCCATGATTTGCGCCTGTGACTTACCAAGATTTTCCACTCTGGGATTTTGGATTGATTTCCTC
>DAINRK010000332.1:0-5537 GCA_036741855.1 Anaerolineales bacterium | reverse complement strand
TCCGCCAACCCGCACAACGCCAGTCTTATCCAGCTTGAGCGGGAGGGGAATGGGTTGCATTTGCAGTATGGTTGCCATATTGATATTTTACTCGATATAGATAAAACTTCTTCTTAACCCTTCTGCTTTGATGACTAACGAATTCGATTTGAGAAATATGATAATAAAAACGCTCCCGCTATGGGAGCGTCTTGGCCTTCTGCAGAGGTATTACGAATGGTATCAACGAGCGGTGCCTGCAAGCTGGCATGGATGATTTTATTTATAAGCAGCTCACACTTGCCAGAATGTGTGATCTTCTCGGAAAGTGGTTTAATGACCAGAGGACTTTGGATTGATATGAAAGATACCATTGGCGTGCGCGAAACCTATTCTTAACCATTTCTCACAAAATATTCATCTCATAAGAGTAAAACGTGAATAGCCTGCTTGTTTTCTAATTAATCCAATGGTGATGTCTTTGTCTTCCGGTCAACGCGCACAGCGTTAGCTGGTGACTGATGCTCAAAGGTGGGGCAGTAGAGTATCTATGTAAAGGAGGTGGTGCATCCTATAATTTCGTCTGTGAGGAGTTTCTTCGTGGCTTCTCCTTAACATGATCAGGAAGAAGCGGCGAAGAATAGACATTCGGTCAACAAAACTCAGGAGGTACAAAATGAGAAAAATTGTTTTCGCGACTGTGCTTGCAATGGCTTTGATGTTCAGTCTGATCGGCTCTGCCGGTGCCGTGACGAACGGTGTGCCTGACGACGGCCGTCACCCTTATGTAGGGCTGGCTGTATTTGATGTGCTTGATGCAGATGGTAACCAGGTCCCATCACACCGCTGCAGCGCTTCCCTGCTTACACCTACGGTTGTCCTTACGGCTGGTCACTGCACCGATGGAACCGTGGCAGCGCGCGTCTGGTTCGATGAGGTTGTGCAAGGCAACCCGGAATATCCCTTCAGCGGCGCGACTTCCTACGATGGCATTCCCTACACATATCCAGGTTTTTGTATCGGCTGCGGCAACGGCTTGCCCGGTTTTGCTGCTGGCGATGTGGGCATTATCGTCCTGACCGAACCGGTGCCAACGAGTGCGGTTGGCGAATATGCCGAACTACCAGCGGCAGGTGTGGTGGATACACTTGCGAACAAGACCCCCATCGACTTTGTAGGTTATGGCGTGCAGTTTCAGGCGAAAATTCCAGGGAATCAGTTACCCCAGCCGCCTCCGTTCTTTCGGTGGACAGGTCCGAGGGTTCGCTTATTTGCACCAACAGAATTGGTCTCCGGCAATTTTGTCCATAGCGATGCGTTCCTGCGGCTCGCAATGAACCCGGGCGGCGGCTCGGGTGGAACTTGCTTTGGCGATTCGGGTGGTCCTGACCTGCTTGGCGACACGAACATCGTGTTGGGTGTGAATTCTTATGTCACAAACATCAACTGCTCAGGCGTTGGCTATTCTGCTCGTATCGATGTCCCCGCGGTATTGGAATGGATCAATAGCTTCCTGTAATCCGCTCCCTCGATTCTAAATATAGGTTGGAGCCACCTGAAAAGGTGGCTCCATTCATTTTCAACGCCTGCTGGTCCGATCGCCATCTTTTGGCGAAGCTCCCTGTGGGTTGGCAGCGCCAGGCATTGCTCAGGATGTACCTCAGGACGATATATAGCATCCTTTATGAATCGCCATGATTAGCCGACGTTTTGCTGTGCCTTTGAATATTGCCACAGCGCCCGGTCAAGTTCCCGCATGCTGACAAGTTTTCAGATCATTATTTTCAAATGAACCAGTGCCTGGATAGCTGTGCATAAGCATAAGAACAAAATACTACTTCCTTCTTGGAATTCATTCACGTCTCAAGTTCTCTGGCATCGAACACTTTGATCCATACCAAAATCCCATAGAAGACGGGTACCAACAGCAGGGCGATAAGCACCACGAGCAGGGAAGCGTGGAAATTGGGGTCAATTCTCATGTGCTCATTATGGCACACTTATGCAGGAGGTCTATTAAATCTATCCTGAGTACTGGTTGTAATTCGGTTTGATTCGCTCTATAATCTTTTCGGAGGAACATTATTATACAGACTTTCCTTCGCGGGGATGACCGGTATCATTCCTGCTCTCAGGCGATCTTCACAATTGATCAGCGTGGAATCCGATCGCCATTCCACAGTCAAGGAGCTTAAAATGCGCTATATAGTTCGTGTCTCCAGCTTTGTTGTGATCGTCTTGTTAGTACTTTCAACAGCAGGAATTGCAAAGGCGAGGTCCACAATAAATGTTTCAAACTATCCAAATGTAAATGTTAGCCACCGTTTGGGTAACGAATCTGAAGAAGCGATTGCGGTCAATCCCACGAATCCCAACAACATCGTTATATTTACCAATATCGCTGAAGGCGAAGCCGGGATGTTCCTCGCTGTTACCTTTGATGGTGGCCTGACCTGGACCACAGATATCGTTGGTGAACGCGACGATGTCTTCGGCGACACCTGTTGTGACCCCAGCGCCGCGTTCGATGAATACGGAAATCTCTTCCTGTCATATCTTTATAACGTCGAGAATACGGTTCCCATTTTGCTCAGCACAGATGGCGGCATTACATTCGAGTTGATCGCTAAAATCGCGAAGCCCGTGGATACCCTTATTTCTCCGTCGGGTGCAGAGCGACACGGTTTGTTCCGCTACGTTGACCAGGAGACAGTCACGGCCGGCAATGGACAAGTCTGGGTAGTGTTCAATGCGGGTGGACCTATGGTCGCGGCAGGTGCGCCAGTCACGGGACTTGGGCAGGTTGGCGCATTTTCTGGTGCCCAACTTGCCCCCGGGACGAACAACTGTACGTACGGAGATATAGCCATCGGTCCAGAGGGACAGGTGATGCAAGTTTGTAATCACAATTCGACGGGGCAAGGCGGAGGCAAGGTCTTTGTTAACCTGGATCCAGATGGAGTCGGTCCAGCTGGATTTGGAAATAGCATCTTCGTCACGGCGACGCACGTTGGCGGATTCGATTTCATCCCGCCACAGCCCGATCGCTCCGTCGACGCGGAATCAGGCTTGGCCTGGGATCGAACGGGCTCTCATCCCGGGCGCGTCTATCTCGTCTACACCAAAGAAGAACAGAACGAGAGCGACGATATGAATATCTATGTCCGCTACTCGGACGATGATGGTGCGACGTGGAGTGCAGCTGTGAGGGTGAATGACGATCACACGGTGAACAGTCAATTCAATCCCAAGATTTCGTTGGACCAGACGACCGGGAACATCGCTGTGGTTTGGTACGATTCTCGCATGGACATCGGAGCTGGTGGCCCCGGCGACACCGATGGCGTCCCGAACACAGACGCGCAGTTCTGGGGGGCGTTCAGCAGCGACGGCGTGAATTTCACCCCGAACTTCCAGATCAGCGCAGGGACGTCCAACTCGCATGTTTCTGGCAACCGCATTGACTACGGTGACTACAGCGGGCTGTCGTTTTTCGGTGGTATCGCCCATCCAGCCTGGTCGGATAACTCCAATAGCACCGGAGATAATCCAGATGGGACGCTATCGAAGCTGGATATCTACACGGCGGGAGTTCCATACATCCCTTAATCCTGCTTGCTCCTTTGAGGTTTCTGCTCCTTCGAAGGCTTAGCCCTCGAAGGAGCGCTCATCTTCTTATAATGAAAGCACCTCGACATCAATTCGAGGTGCATTTCCTTCTACCGCTTGTCTCATAATTTACTAAACTTTTTGAGCAGATGATAGGCCAGGTTTTCAGCTTTTGGTTTAGATAATTATGCGGCACCTTGTATTGACCCTGATGTATTGGAGAGAATATCGAACCGAATTTCATATTGCACAATCCTATGGTGTCAGCGAAGCTACCGCCTGTCGCACCATCCGCAAGGTGGAAGATGCTCTCGTACGCCCGAAGAAGTTTCGCCTGTCGGGCAAAAAAGTCACCATCCGCGCCAGGTCCTTGTCGCGCAACCCGACCTCGGCGATGTGCAGTAGGCGCAATGCCATGCTGCTCTCCTTTCGATCACTGATTTTCTTTCGAATACTGCCACAGCGCGCGGTCAAGCTCCCGCATGGTGACCTTCGCCTCGCTGGCAAGCTTTCGGCAGAATTGAGTGTATTCATTCCAGAACTCAAAATTATATGGGGCTGGTTTGAAGATTGAGATTTGTGATGGTGACCGTGGCGGACTGGATAACTCCCGCGCCGCCGCCGGAGGCAGTCGCGTTGTTTGACAATTGAGGCACGGTCATGTCGTTTGGTGTGATGATATAGGTCGCGGTGCAGGACACCGTCTGGTTGGTGGCGAGGGTAGTGCTCCCGCTGCCACAATTGATCGGTGCGCCGATACGATCATCGTTTACGATAAACTGCGCAGGACCTAAAGTTGGAGCGCCTATATTACTAATTGTATAGATATAAGTGATTGTCTGACCCGCCTGGTTATATGATGTTGGGTTGGCGGATACGACAAGAAAAAGCGCTTTGTTCTCTGCCATGCGGACAGTAGTTGTCACAAGCACTGAGAGCACTTCACCTACGGTAGCCGTGGCGTTGTTTGTTACTGAGGCAGAGTTAAGATCTGCGGAGGTAATGCCATAATCTCCGGCGCATGTGATGCTCTCATTGAGATCCAGCTTATCATCCAAATTACCAACGGTGTTGACGTTTGGACAGGCGACGCCCATCACTTTATCGTCGGTAATACTTACAGGTCCTGCAAGAGCCGTATTTCCTGTGTTCGTCACCACGTAGCTATAGTTTATGACTTGCCCCACCGTGTTGAAAGCCTCGGTTGCGTTCATCGCCTGGACGGTAAGTCTTACAGGTGTGAGCTCACCGGGGAGCGTGGGTGTGGCGCTGGAGAGGTTGCAGCCACATAAAATCAATATGACACCGATTGCCAACACCGTTGTGACAAACTGGGAGAAGAGAAAAGTTTTGAACATGGCCCCACCCTTTCTATAGCTGCTGTGGCTCGATGGGAAATTATCTATTGGATCATGGCAAAAGTAGAACGCTCATGGTTAGTATAGCATTCTACCCGATAAACACACTGGGCAATTTTTAATCGTCTGAATGGATGATTGGAAAAAGTTTTACGAATAACACCTCTTTTCGATTATTGATTCTCTTTCGAATACTGCCACAGCGCGCGGTCAAGCTCCCGTATAGTTACTTTCCTTCGAAGAAATATCCTAATTCTTCCAGCCTTCGATAGGCTATGCCAAGCTCTACCTCCGTGAAAAATGGATGAAACTCACGATGGTCCCAGACGATTGCTTCCACTGACTTGTGAATTAACCCGAGGCCATATAATTGATATAGCCCTTGATGGTCAGTCCATGGCGCTAACAATCGTTTTGCTGTTCCCACACCACCGTGCTCTTCCAACATCTCGAGTACATAGGTCGCTAGATAACCTTGCTGACGCCCGGCTTCATAGGTTTCTCTAAGTAGTTCGGCAAATTCTTCTTCAAGGCTCATAAACTTGCCTTTATAAAGTTAACCACGGTTTTATATCAAGTATGATTCAATTC
>DAINRK010000331.1:0-5546 GCA_036741855.1 Anaerolineales bacterium | reverse complement strand
TTTTTGAGTACCGGCAGTCATACTACAACTGTCCCACCTTAAGCAGATACCCTGAGGAAACGTTGAGCTGAGGTGGGTGCATATACAGGATGAAGCCTAGGAAGCCTTCTGACGGGTTGAACCAATCGTGATCTGTTGTGACTAGAGGTTAGGCATGGACCTGTCACAGGGGAATCTGAAATGACTGCTGTGTGTTTCGTCGGCGGCACGCACTATTCTTGGCCATTGGATAGGACTAGCGAGAAGAAATTTCGGGCGCTGCAAGCACTGGGAGCGCTTTTCGTCATTGGATTTTCACAGGATCTGTGTCCCCGATGGTTCATCGAACATGCGCACTTCTACCTGCTACCCAGGCTCCCTCTTCCCATCTTACGCTATGCCGAAATGTTTATGCTGGGACCGCTCCTCGTCCTGTGGCTCATCTTCCGACATGGAGTGCAAGTCCTGATCGCCCAAAGTCCGTATGAAGGCTTTACCGCTGCCGTGGCGAAGCGAATCGCCGCCTGCGTCGGGCGTCGGGTGGTCCTCGTCATCGAAAGCCACGGAGATTTTGAAGAGAGCTTGTTTTTCTATCGTCGTATTCTGTTTCAGGGGTTGTACCGTTACTTGATGCGTCAGACGGCCCGTTTTGCTTTACTTTATGCCGATCTGTTGCGAGCAGTTTCTCACCCCACGAGTCAGCAACTGCAACGGTGGCTCCCTGGAAAGGCGATTTTTCAATTCCCTGCTTGGACGGATATAGAAGTTTTTCTCCGCGCTGGGTTCCACGACAATGAGCGGTCTTGCCAGCACATCCTTTATGCAGGGGTCCTCATCCCAATTAAGGGAGTGCACCATCTTATTAATGGCTTCGCCCACATCGCGCAGGCTTTCCCGCAGGCGCAGCTAGTCATTGTAGGGCGAGAAGACAACAAAAGATATGCCGCTGAGCTAAAAGAGCAGCTCAATCGGCTCGCTCTAGATGAGCGAGTCCAATTCGTGGGAGAGGTGCCCCAGGCAGAGTTGGCATCGTGGATGTATCGAGCGTGTGTTGTCGTGCTGCCTTCTACATCAGAGGGCTTGGCACGGGTCGTTATAGAGGCCATGGCAACCGGCACCCTGGTCATTGGCAGTCACGTAGGCGGCCTTCCAGAGGTGATTCTAGACGGTACGACTGGTTTTCTCGTACCATCGGGAGATGAGATGACGCTCGCAGAACGACTGCGCTGGGTGCTCGGGCATCCCAAGGAGGCGCGGGAGATGGGGCGCCAGGCCCGTGCCTTTGCTGAGCGCTTCTTCTCCACTGAAGCATATACGCAGGGCTACAGGCAGATACTTATAGGAGCTCAGGCCGTGCTGACTGGAGAGAGTGAACATGCGGATACTGCTCTTTAACCTGGCGACGGATGTGAACGACCCAGTCTTAGGTTTCACTACGCGCTGGATTTGGGTGCTGGCGGAGCGGGTAGAGCTCATTTATGTCATCACAATGCGCATAGGGCATATAGACATGCCTCACAACGTGCAGGTCCGCTCGGTGGGTAAAGAGAAGGGTTATAGTGAGCCGCACCGCGTGGTGGAGTTCTATCGGCATCTGTTGCACGTACTGCGCAACGACCATATCGATGTTTGCTTTTCGCATATGATACCGATTTTTACTGTGCTGGGAGCACCCGTGCTGAAACACCAAGGCATACCTATCGTCACCTGGTTTGCTCATCCAAGCCTGTCGCGGGTGCTTAAGCTGGCTCATCACTTGTCTGACCGTATGGTTGCTAGTCTCGCGACGGCATATCCTTATAAGCAGGATAAGTTGACTGCAATTGGGCAGGGTATTGATACGCAGCTCTTCTCACCGGATAGCAGAGTCTTACCAGAAGACCCGCCTATGATCCTTTGTGTAGGTCGCTTGTCGCCCGTCAAAGACCATCCAACGCTCTTGAAGGCAATATGGCTTTTGCGCCAACGATGGCACAGACTATTTAAGGTAGTCGTGCTTGGAGGCCCCGTAAGTCCTGGGGACGAGGTCTACGTCCGGTCGCTTCACGACCAGCTTGATAAGCTAGGGCTTGACAATATCCTGCATTTCCAACCGCCGATTCCTATGACCAGCCTGCCATCCTGGTATCGGCGCTGCACGGTGCATGTGAACCTAACCCCAACCGGTTCCGGTGATAAAGTAGCCTGGGAAGCGATGAGCTGCGGCAAACCATGTCTAGCTGCCAATGAGGGATTTAGAGACTCGTTCGGGGAATACGCACATCACCTGCTTTTTCGCTACGGCGACCCAGAGGACCTCGCATTGCGACTCGAGTGGGCCTTATCACTATCAGATGGCGAGCGGGCCTATCTAGGAAGCTATCTTCGCCAGCATGTAATGTCAATGCATAGCCTCCAGCGGCTGGCAGACAGATTGGTACAGGTTTTTCTCGAAGTGCAGGCTTGCTGAGATGAGGTGGTTCGACCCATGATGACCAGTTCTCGGCTCACTATGGAATCTGGTTTGAAGCGGCTACTCTTCCTCTGGTTTGTTTCATTAGCCTTGGAGTTGGGGCTCCTGGTATTTTTGGATATCCCATGGATTATAACGGTATTTTTCCCTCTGGCATACGTAATTTTACTGCTTGCTCTTTTAATAACTATCCATTCTCAGCATGACTGGCTGAATCCTCTTGCTTTGGTCATTTTGATAGGCTTTGTTCGCTTCAGCATTCCTGGCATATTGGTATTTTTCATACAACCTGATATCCCAGTTTTCCAAATGATGAGATTACAGAAGGAAGATTGGATTCTTGGCCATGCCTTAGCATTGATAGGTCTTTTGAGCTTAGTAATAGGATGGTTTCTTGCTGAAGTGATGAATGATACGACATTTCAACGGGTATCCAAATGGTCGACAGCAGATTTGTCTAGAGGAATTCCTTGGGCTGCTCTCTTAGGTATGTTATTAGGCAGCATAGCCTTGCTTGCATTTGTGGGAGGCAATACACCTGTCTTAGATACTATTAGAACTGGTAATTTTCGTGGTACTAGAATACAGTCTGGTACTGGCAAATATTTCTATTTTAGCTTGCTGCTTATTGCAAGTAGTGTAGTTTTTTCGGCTTATCTCGTCAGGGTAAAGCATACCTGGCGGATAGCACTTTTGCCCGTTATTGTAGCAGCGGCAGCGTTCTGGGTGCTCGGCGGACGGGCAAGGAGTTTTACTCCACTAAACGCTGGATTGTTGGTTGTTTGGTCCCAGAGGGATAATTCAAGGATCTCACTGAGGGCCGTACTAAGTTTCGTCCTCATCACGGCACTAGCGATTATGGGTTTTTATGCTGGCGCTTTATACCGTCAAGGGACCCAGGCGGAGGATATCGTGCAGTTTTCTCTCTTGGGTCTACTCGACTACATCTCAGAGGCAGTTTGGACAGATTTAGGCCAATTACATGCTCTCGCTGCCGCGGTGGCAATTGGGCCAAGCGTGTTAGGCGGGCGGACTTTCTTACTTCTGTTATGGCCCGCATCAGCTATCCTCGACCTTTCAGCGCGAAGTGCAGGCATATTTATTGTTGAGACACTCCTTATGTTTGGTGACCGGAGATGGGGTTTTCATGCAACACTCATAGGTGATGCCTACCTGAATTTCGGACAAATTGGGGTGTTTATAACAGTAACCATCTTTGGAATGGTATTAAACACGCTTTATATAAGGTTTAGAAAAGGAGTGATAAATAGCACTTTTTATGCTATTTCTATAGTTTATGGCATACGAATATTCTTCGAATCTATAGAGAAATTCGGGGAAATGCTTGTAGTTTTATTTTTCGCCTTGCTTATAATAAAATTTGGTCATGTTTTACCCAAATTTCATCTGCAAAGCGAGCCTGGAGATTAAGTCCAGCTCTCGACTTTGTACAAACCAGTATGCGTAACCGAAGTCTGAAGATGCTCTATAACGTAGAGGAAAATCATGAAAACATATCAAAAGAATGAAAAATACAAACGCGACGCCTACGCATCACATTATGACGAATGGTTTCTCGCGACAAAGGGATTGCTTTTTGACCTTTGTGAGCGACAAGTGTTTGCTCAAGCTGTCAAGAATAACAACGCCCATTCGATCATCGATATCGGTAGCGGTACAGGCCGAATAACAGAAATTCTCTCCTCACTCGATCAGCGAGCAGTCGCCCTCGACTTTTCCTGGCAAAGTCTGCATATGCTGAATCGTAAACAATTGAAAAATTGCTCAGCAGTATGTGCTGATATCTCTTTCGCTATCCCTTTCAAAGATAATACATTTGATTTAGCTGTCAGTTGCCAAGTTCTCCCACAACTCCAATTCAAAGAATTATTAGTGGCTGCTCGAGAGGTCAATCGTATTCTCAAGCCTCAAGGGTTGTTTGTATTCAGCGGTTACAACCTGCACTCTTGGCGCTACAAAGAGGTCTTCGGAGCAGGAAAGTTCGATTGGCTGAGGTCTAAACAATTTTCTAGCAGAGACATCTGCACTATGGCTGCTCACTCCAATTTCAGTATCGTAGCTTTTAGGTACTATAAGGCGTTACCATTGAATTATTTACACAGTCATCGATGGCTGGCTGTCGATCGTGTCATGTGCACCATACCCTGGGTAAACAAGAGACTAAGCGGCTATACGTTAGCGGTGTTTCAGAAGAAGGAATAAACATGGTTATTATTGAAGGGAGCCGTTGGGGCTGGCATGATCGGATGGTGTTCTTTCCAGATCAAGAAACACTCCAGCAGCTCATTGCGAGTCTCGCTCCAGTTGATATCTTGAGAGTGCGTCAAACTGCCGCAGCTCTGCCAGACCATCCAAGCCTGATACAGCGAAGCCTGTTTAGGACAAGCTGTATCGATTTAACCGCGGATCTCGCAGCGTTGTATCGCGCAATGGATGCGATGTCGTGTCGCTACATCCGCAAGGCGGAAAGGATGCTAGATAGAATTCACATTCATATAAATGACGCGACTACGTACAAAGATTTTCTGAAACTTTATAACAGCTTCGTGCGTCTGAAGGGTCATACTCACCCGCTTTCTGAACGTCGCTTCCGCGAATATAAACAGGCTTCTGACGTGTATGTGCTTTATTTTGATGAACTTGCCATCTGCGGGCACATTTGGATTCGGGATGAAACGACTAGACGGGTCCGCTTAGTGCACTCAGTCAGCTCTCGTCTGGAAAGTGCGGAAGCAGCCCACCTGTCCGGCACATGGAATCGTTATCTCCACTGGTATGAGATGCAAATGTACAAAGCCACCGGCATCGAAATCTATGACTTTGGTGGTGTTGGGGATGGGACTAATTCAGTGGCCAAGTTCAAATTATCGTTCGGTGGAATGCGCGTGCAAGATCACAGTTATGTTTTCGCTGGAGCCTTAGGCAGGTGGGGGTATAAGGCATACCGACAAGTGACACAGCTGAGAAAGCCTTTGCATATTTAGTCACGCGAGGGGCTCATACAAGTTTGCCGTTCAAACTCCTTTTTCAAGCTCGACGTCCAACCTTGCCCCCTAGCTTTTACTGGCGTGGCACTGGAACAGACCGAAATGGG
>DAINRK010000330.1:0-5577 GCA_036741855.1 Anaerolineales bacterium | reverse complement strand
AAATGATTTTATCACAGAGACTAAAATCGATAATATCAGGGCACATTTTCTATATTATTCCAACGGTCCCGTGTATTCATCCAGGATTTCGATCAATGTTTTTGCCAGCTTCAATGAATCATGCCGCCAGGGATGATCCTTATCTGTCAGGTCTGCCACATAGCTGCGAGAATCAGATAATGTCCTTTCGTCGGCGAGCACCCATTGAGAATCTGTGCTGAGTTGACCATCATAATTATCATTGCACAGTATCACATCGAATATGCTATCTCCGATGTGCTCCTCCAAGGCGCGGACATGATCGTAGCAGGAGTACATATCTGTTTCGCCGGATTGTGTAGCAATATTGCTAACATAAACTTTCAACGCGCGGCTGGCATGGATCGCGCCAAGCAAATCCTTTACAAGCAGATTTGGAAGTAAACTGGTATATAAGCTTCCTGGTCCTATCACCACCATATTGGCATTCAATATTGCTTTTAGGACGGGCGGGAACGCAGGCGCATCATTTGGCTCGAGCCACACGCGTCGGACCTGCCCCGCCATTTTTGGGATGCGGCTCTCTCCCTGCACCCGGACCTGAATGGGGACATTTGGAAGCTGCATATCTGCGACAAGTTTTACATCGTGCAATGTAGATGGGAGCACACGTCCGCTCACGGATAATACTTTGCCCGATTCGGCAATAGCGCCTTCAAAGCTTCCAGTGATATCAGCCAGTGCAGTGATAAATAGATTTCCAAACGAGTGCCCTTCCAGTTCATCTGTTGTGTTGCTAAAGCGATACTGGAATAGTTGCGTCAGCATTTGTTCATCATTTGATAGTGCCGCGAGACAATTGCGAATATCACCCGGAGGCAAAATCCCATAACTTTCGCGCAATCGCCCTGATGATCCGCCATCATCTGCCACAGTGACGACTGCTGTCAAATTACGTGTATAAGTCTTCAGGCCGCGTAGAAGCGTAGCCAGGCCATGTCCTCCACCGATTGTCACGATGCGCGGACCACGGTCGCGGCGGCGATAATTCGCCAGTTCATCCACAACTGATTTGCCGGGTCCGATAAAGGGCCTAAGCAGGGAACGATTCAATCCTCCAATGCCAGCGATGATCAATCCAAGTCCCAACCCGCTGAATAAAAGTACGCGTACGATGCGCGGGAGAAACTGCAGAGAGGCAGTGGCAAGAATATCAACCAAAACCTGATTGGTGACCTCTGAATGATAGAAGTCGTATAAGAAAACTGCCAGTCCACTCCCGAGCAAGGTAATACCGCCGAGTATCAGGAACATCCAGCGCTTGACACCCATGCCAGGCAAAAACCAGCGCGATAAGCGTCTTACTTCTTGTCGAATACGAGCCGTGTTTTGTGAAGTGTTCACAAAATGATAATAGCAGGGACAGAGACAAGAGTCAACTAACGACCCTCGCTGTCCCCAAATCCTCAATAAGCTAGGCGTAATTTTTTCAACTTTTGTTGTGGATTCAGGGGAGGATGGGAGGGGTCGGTTATAATTGCCCGCATGAGCCTCACTGCAGCCGTGGATATTGGTGGGACGCACATCCGCGTCGCCTTATATGAACCAGACAGCATAACCCCAATTTCCCATCATCGAACACGTTCACATGCAAATAAACCAGGCGTATTTGACCGACTTGTGGCAGCCATTGAGGCGGTATGGCAAAACGATAGCGTGAAAGCAATTGGCATTGCCTCCCCGGGTCCGCTTGACCCGCATACTGGAACAATCCTTGCCACACCAAACATTCCCGAATGGAAAAACTTTCCCTTAGCACCCAAGTTGTCTGAACACTTCGGCGTGCCTGTCTATCTGGATAATGACGCAAACATGGCTGGATTGGGCGAATGGCAATACGGCGCAGGGAAAGGTCATCATGATCTTGTCTACCTCACAATTAGTACGGGTATCGGCGGCGGTGTGATCAGCAATGACCGTTTGCTGCAGGGCTTCCATGGCATGGGAGCGGAGCTTGGACACATGATTATCGATCCGAATGGGCCGCCTTGCGGATGTGGATATCACGGGCATGTGGAATCATTTTCATCAGGTCCTGCAATTGCGCGTTACGTCAATGAGCAAATCAATGCGGGGAAAAAATCTATGCTTCATACGAACTCAGACCTGAACGCCGCGCAAGTGGCAGACGCGGCGCGTGCAGGGGATGCGCTTGCGATAGCAGCGTTCGAGCGCGCCGGTCATTACCTCGGCATCGCGGTGGCAAATTATCTTGCCATTTTTGATCCTTCCATTTTGATATTTGGTGGCGGGGTATCGCAGGTGGGTGATTTACTCTTCAAACCATTTGAAGTGAGTTTACACAAGCATACATTTCATCCTCATTATTTGGATGATCTGGTAATTACAGAGGCAGCACTGGGGGATAACGCGGGTTTGATGGGCGCGCTGGCATGGGCAAGGTTAAGAGCAAAATGATCAAAGAACACTCACTAACCTTCCCACCACCTCCCTGGCTGGCAACAAAGTGGTGGACAGCCGATCGTGCAGTATTCAGGAATCTATAACTGAATTGATCTCCGGCTTATGCTAACGCGGGCCGCGTGACGCCATAAACGTCACGAAACGTAGCACTCAGTCAACACTTACCATTCTGGGCAAGTGTAGTGCATGGTCTCTACCTAAAAATTGCAAGGAGTTTGTATGAATAAATTAAATCTGCCAGGTCCCAAGGCCCAGGCTTTAATCGAACGCGACCAAAAGGTGATCTCCTCTTCTTACCCGCGTGCATATCCATTTGTGATGGACCATGGAAGTGGTGTGGAAGTATGGGATGCGGATGGGCACCGTTTTATTGATTTTATGGCGGGCATTGCCGTGCTTTCAACAGGACATGCCAACCCACGAGTGGTAAAAGCAGTTCAAGATTCTGCTGAAAAATTCTTGCACATTTCGTCAGATTTTTATCATGAAGGCTGGATCCGCCTCAGTGAGAAACTGGATGAAATCGCGCCATTTGAAGAAGGAGCAAAAACATTTCTGACGAATTCAGGAACAGAGGCAGTTGAGACCGCGATCAAGCTCGCAAAGTTCCACACGAAACGCCATAACTTCATCGGTTTCTTCGGTGCGTTTCATGGTCGTACAATGGGATCGGTGGCGTTCACGGCCAGCAAGCCACATTACCATCGCGGGTTTTATCCATTGATGCCTGGTGTCACACATGTTCCTTTCCCCGATGCATATCGTCCAATTCTGCATCGCAAATTGGGTGAAGATTATGGCGAGACAGTTGTACGCTTCATTGAAGAGGAGATCTTCGACCACAACGTACCAGGTGATGAGATCGCGGGTGTGTTAGTAGAACCAATTCAGGGTGAGGGCGGCTATGTTGTCCCGCCAGATGGATTTTTCCCAGCTCTGCGTAAACTCTGCGATAAATATGGAATCATGTTGATCGCCGATGAAGTACAGAGCGGTATGGGGCGCACAGGCAAATGGTGGGCAATTGAACACTTCGGCGTCGAGCCTGATATCATCACATCGGCTAAAGGGATTGCTTCAGGATTGCCTCTTGGCGCTTGTATCGCACGCGAATCTGTGATGACCTGGCCAAAAGGAGTACATGGCAACACGTACGGCGGAAACCCCATCGCCTGTGCGGCTTCCCTAGCAACCATCGAACTGATTGAAGAATCCTATCTTGCAAACGCCGCTGAAGTAGGTCAATATGCTTTGGATGCTTTGCAGGAAATCCAGGTACGACACACCTCCATTGGAGATGTGCGCGGCAAAGGACTGATGATCGGAGTCGAGTTTGTAAAAGATAAGAACACAAAAGAGCCCAATGAGGAAATTCGTAACAAAATTGAACAGTTCGGATTTGAATACGGTTTGTTGTTGTTGGGCTGTGGAAAATCTACAATTCGGCTGGCTCCACCGTTGTGTATCACAAAGAAGGAAATGGATGAGGGACTGGAGATCTTCGAGCAGGTGATCACGATGGCGGAGGAAGAACAAGGGCTGAGATAGAACCCGGGTTATACAAGCAAAGGCTGTTCCTTAATCGGAACAGCCTTTACATATTAAAAACACAACAACTATTTTACTTCGCGTGTATCGACAAGGATTGCACGCACAGCCACACGGCGCAGGTAGGTTCCTGTTGCTTCATCATAACTGTCGCAGGTAATGAGCGTTAACCAGGATTTCTCTTCGTGTTTAAAGACACTCTTATCATTCGGCAGAACAACTTCATTGGACATGACCTTATAGGTGTATCTATAACCACCGTGATATATGAAGACATATTCACCGGTGGGAAGGTAACGCAATCGATAAAACGGACCTGCTTTTCCGTCCGCAGTGACGACATGTGCTGTAATGACGCTATTCCCAGGAAACGTGGGATAAGCGCTTCCTTCTAACCATCCTGCTTGATTCCAAAGCCATGAAACATCCCATCTGCTGGCTTTTTGTTGCACCCCTACAATGGAGGTGGATGTTTTCAATACCGGGATTTCAAGCGTAATGCCAGTAGAGTTGTATATAGGACGTAATGCAACAGGGTCTAGATAAGAGATAACGTTTGGTGAAAATCCTGTGATGGGTATAACAAAGCCAGAAGGGCCGGTGGATGTTGGAGTGCGCCGATTTTTCGGCGGACGTGTCTGTGTTGGCGTTGGTGTAGGCGGTGTACTAAGAAGCCGCGTAGGTAAAATTGTATACCCCGCATCAATATATGGATTACCAATTGCTGCTGTATTAGGGTCTTCGCCCCACACAAGTGCAATAGAACTCGTTGACCAGATATGCATACCGGTATTATCGCGATCCGGATCGAATATCTTCTGCATTTGAATTCTATTCAAAGTGAATGTAACATCTACTACGCCATCAAGCGGATAGTAATCCACATAAACTGTCGTATTATCAGCAGTCGGTGTCACAAAAACTGGTGATCCGTTTGCGGAAAGATCCGTTGTGCCTGGGGCCCATCCTAAATAATAATCTTGTGCTAGCAGAGCAGGTGGGATTAAACTAAAACCATAGTTGTAAGCTGCATTTTCCGTATCCACGGCGCCAATTGCCCAAAAGCTCGTGGACCGATCTGCTGCTTCAAGGAACAGAGCGGAGTTGGGAGGAACAAAGCGACCTGTCAGAGCCTGATAGCTTCGTGTCGAATTTGCAGGCACAATAAAGGAGCCAGACCCAACTTGATCCTCGTAATTAACCGCCAGATTTGAACCTGTTGGGTTGTAAATAAATACGTCGGTATCATGACCTCCGCTGAAACCAGAGACCGGAGAATAGTAGGATGATTCCCACAAATTGCTCGGAACAGCGGTATAGCTGCGGCTTTCCGATGAAAGACCAAGGTCAATTTGGCCAACTATAAATTGCACCTGAACTGGGGAACTGGCTGTTACAGTAGTGCCTGCATTAGTATGGAAGAGCTGGGCCGTTTCACCGCGATTCAAGGTTGTATTTACTTCCACTCCTGCTGCGGCAGGGTCATTAACCTGCACATTAGTGCCATCTTGAAGGGCTTGCACAATCACAAACGCTTCATCAAAATCCAAATAACTGGTGGGAGGC
>DAINRK010000329.1:0-5603 GCA_036741855.1 Anaerolineales bacterium | reverse complement strand
CGTAGCCGTAGGTTTCTCCGCGGTTAATAATTTCAAGGACACAGCCCTCAAGCACGCCTTTGAGCATTTCTGTTAGGTCTTCAAGCACAATCACCTCCACTATTCTGTATGACTGATATTCAGTATAACTTACTACTGCTATATAGTATCACGTAGTAGCTGGCTTGTCAATAACGGTTGTTATGGTTAGAAAAAGCAAGAATTAAAAAAAGACAGATTGTCAGTCTGTCTTATTCATCAATGTAGCTTTTTTCTCCTGAACGTAGTAAGGAGGCTAAATTACGTGGTGATGTCCACAGAAAAGTGTATGGCTTTTTGTACACGTCGTGAACGACCTTCACTTGCCGCCTGTGCCTTGTCAGATGTGTGGGAAACACGGACACAACAAGAGGAACTTCCGAACGCACGAAAAATGGGTTGTAGTCTTATTATTTACTTTAGGTTCGCGTGACCTCTATGCAAAAGCGGACAATTTTTCGTCCATAATATACTGATGATGTGCTCCCACGAACCAGCAAAACATTTCTCTATTCCCACAGTATTTAATGAATGCGAGGTTCGCGAAACTTTGAGCAGTGGCTATGGTCATAGAGTGAAGATATCATCATTAGTAAACGGAACGCAAAGCTATGGATTAATGGGCGCTTTCAACGCATAATTAATAGCTTGTTCCATTGTCATTGCGCGTCCTTCTGTTAGAGCTGCTGTAAGCTCTGGTTCACTCAATAAAGTGCGGTAGAGTGCAAGCTCATCCTCAAATTCTGTTTCATCTTCTTGTCGCCATGCACCAATTGAGTCGAAAATATTTCTTGATGCCCACTTCAAGTGCACAGCACGGACAGGATCGTCCTCGGCGAGTGCTACATCACCTAAATTCCTTATAGCGGCAGCAATCTCAAATTTGCTGTCAATTTCGTGGGCGAGAAGCAGCGCCTCTCGGAGTACTTCCCCTCCACGTTTTAAGTTATCTTGCTTAACCTGGATGATCCCTATAAAGCGGAGAGCCGTGTTCTGAAAATATTTGTCACCGAGTCGCCGAAAGATTGCCAGAGACTCTTCGTGCAGGGCAAGCGACATTGTCAGGTCACCCTGAAGAAAGGCACTCAGACCATGGCCAAGAAGGGCCGTCGCGTATTCCCACTCGTCGTGAACTTTTTTAAAAAACGCTTGGCCTTTCGCTCTCATCGCTTGGGCGCCCGAAAAGTCACCTTCATAGATCAGAACCAGAGCAAGAACGAGATATGCCCGGGCAGCATTCCATTGATCATCGTGTTGGCGCGCAACGGAAATCGCTTGTTCTATGAAGGGTCTTGCCTGCCCGGCTCCAACTTGCAGCCATATACCACGGGCCAATTGTGCCAGTACATCCGAGTACCAGTGGGGATACTGAGATGCCTCCGGCAGGTTCGCCACTTTTTCCAGCCATCGTCGTCCTTCGCTGAGGTCGGAGCGCCGAAACCAGAACCAGGAAAGATAACTGCCCATCTGCAGTGCCACTTCTGTCTGCTGCGTTTCAATCGCCCAGTCCAAAGCGGAACGCAGGTCATCACGCACGCTTGCCAGTCGTCGAAGCCATTCCACCTGATTGGATCCACGAAGCTCGTGAGATGCTTTTTCAGCAAGACCAAGATAATACATCAGATGTATGTTATGGATCTCCGTCTCCTCGCCCATTTCCTGCAAACGATTGCGCGCGTATTCTCGAAGGGTAACAAGCATCGTGTAACGAACCTCATGGCTCGATTCGAAATCGGAAGCGCGTTTCAGGAGACTCTTATCCAGTAACGAAGCAACCCGATCGTACACAGGCTTTCCCATGCTTTTTTGAGAGATGATGTTTTCTACTGTTTCCAGTGAAAAACTGCCGGTAAACACGGAAAGATAAGCAAAAAGCTGCTGCTCTTCTGGCTGGAGCAACTGATAACTCCAGTCGATCGCGTGCTGGAGTGTCTTCTGACGCTCAGATGCGGCCCGCATCCCATCGGCAGTCAATAAAAATTGACCGGTCAACCGTTCCAGTAATTCCTGGGGGGACATCAAACGCATTCGGGCAGCCATCAATTCGATGACCAGTGGCAAACCGTCCAGCCGGGCACAGATGGCAGTAACGGTTTCGATATTTTCGAAAGTCAGAGAGAAATCAGCGCGAACGGCCCGGGCACGTTCCGCAAACAAAATCAACGCAGGGGGTTGGGAGGCACTTTCAACATCTACCGAGGAGGTTTCTGCAGGGAGATCAAATGCAGGGGCATCCAGTGCCTGCACTGGATATATCCATTCACCCGGAACGCGCATCGACTCTCGACTGGTGGTGAGGATCTTCAAAAGAGGGCAGGTGGAAAGGAGAAAAGTAACAAGTGATGCAACACCTTCGATCAGATGCTCGCAGTTATCCAGCACAAGCAGCATTTGTTTGTCCCGAATGCCATCCGAGAGCTGCTCGGTGGCTGATGGACGATTCATTTCTACAAAGTTAAGTGCCTGCGCAATTGTCAGCACAATCAAAGAAGGATCATCGAGTGGGGCAAGTGGGACAAAGAAAACACCAGCCGGAAAATCTGGCAGAGATGTTCGCGCCGATTCAATGCTCAGTCGCGTCTTGCCAATGCCTGGTGGACCGATCAAAGTGACAAGGCGGATCCCTGGCTTTAATAAAAGGGCATGTACCTCATCCACAGCTGTTTCCCGGCCAATAAGCGACGTAACCATTGCGGGCAAATTGGATGGCGGAGATGTTATGGATGCCTGCCAGGGGAAATCTTCTTTTGCTGTAGCCGGCGCAGAGCGAACCTCGCCGCGCGCGAAACGCAGGAAAGCTGCTCGTTCGCTCCGAGGAATTTCAAATATTTCTGCAAGACGTTCAACAATTTGTGCGGAGGGACGGCGTTCCTCGGCTTCGAGTTTGCGGATCGCAGCTGCCGAACAACCCACCTGATCTGCTAATTCTGACTGCGTCAAATCACGTGCTTTGCGCCTGGTCTTTAACCAGTTGCCAAACGAATGTACTTGCATAAAGGGTCAATTCGATTCCGGTCGATTGTCGCTCATGTTGTCACCATTTTTGTAACGCCAAGCGTGACCAAAGAAATATGCCATTTTGCTACATTGTAGCTACAGAAACCAATCCGGGTTTCACAAAATATTATATCTGGTCATACCAGAACTGGAGGAACTATGAAAAAAATGTCTGTACCCATGATGATTGTTTTGTTGCTTGCAGTCCTTCTCGGAAGCGCGACACTCGTCGCTGCCTCAGCAAGGAAGCAGTTGCCCTTCAAAGGCTCCATCGAAGCATTGGAAACGCATCAACCTAATCTACCGATCATCTTGGTTGCGGCAACTGGCTCAGGCGAGGCGACCCAGCTTGGCCGTTTTGCCGTCAGCTACGAAGTGGAGGTAAATGTGCAGACAGGTGTTGGTAGTGGGTTATCTGCTCATTTCGTGGCCGCAAATGGAGACAGCCTTTTTGCTGAAGGATCCGGCCAGGCTACTCCAACAGAAACACCCGGTGTCATGAAGATCGTTGAAGCGTACACAATTACGGGTGGCACTGGTCGGTTTGCTGGCGCCAGCGGGACGTTCACGGTTGAGCGTTTGGTTAACCAAGCCACTAGGGAGACCTCTGGCACGATGAATGGGACTATTATCCTCCCATAACATAAGAACTGTGAGTAGGCAGAATAGAGAGGAAAGCACAGGATGGCGGTTGGACATGTTCAACCGCCATCTCATATCGTCATATTTACACAAGCAGGGAGAAATTTGCCGTCAAAACAAACCTTGCCGTTAGTTCAATAGTGTATGGACTATGAGTATTTAGTGAAGGCTAAATTACGGGGAGATGTCAACTGAAAAGTGTATGGCTTTTTGTACACGTCTTGAACATAAAATGTGCGCCTAACTTTGGTAAAACATTATTAACCTACATGTTGCACGCTATTATGCATATAAAGAGCCTTGAGGAATCTTAGATACTGATGATATTGTATAGTTTTTAGCGCTATCTATGATTATCCCCTGTTTTGAACAATAAAATTATACAAAATGTATCATTTATGATCAGGTCGATATTTTCGGTCCCTATTTACCCAATACTTGATGAAGATCAAATAAGTGGAGGAAGTCCGCCATACGGCACTACGTCAGCGATTAGTGTAAAGTTGCTGCCGCCGGACTCTGCGCCAGTCACGAGATACGTGAACATACCGTCCATCACACTGTGCCCTGCACCCATTTGGTCTTGCGACGATGGCTATAAAGTATCCACCCCTTATCCCAAGGATAAGGGTGGATATTCCAACTAATCGCAGCTCAGCGTTTGTAGTTGGCTCAAGGACTGGTGACGCTGTTTAGGTAGGGCAGAAGTTACCGTGGGCAGTGGGACAGTCGGGTTTTTGCCCCTTACCCGACTGCTCCACACAGGGAATGGGGAAACTACTACTGGCATAACTTTCTGGTCTCCAGCGACTTCGTCCAAGCGATGTAAGATTGGGTCGCGGAGTCAAGGTCAAGGCCGTAGGTAGCATCCACACCGCAGGTTACCGCTTTCGCTTGCGCGATATAAGAGCGGGTAGCCGAATCCACCGTGCTGGCTTCCGCTTCGGCTGCCTTAGCCCACGCGGTGTAAGAATGGGTGGCAGAGTCCACATTGGCCGCGAGGGATGCAGTAGCGTTAGCGTTCCGGACCACCAGAACAGTGACAGCTAACAGGGAAATGGCAACGAGCAGGCTAATGAAACGATTGGTATACATTTTGATCTCCTTTTTAGTTCAACAAGTTATAATGTTTTCAGAAACCCGAGTTGGTCTCTACTATGTCCATACTGTAGCAAATTGCCCTTCCGGTTTGGTGACATAAAATGTCACAAAAAGTGTCACTGATTCGTAATTCGAAGGATTTAGAAATTGATGCAGGAACAACATTCTTTTGGCTACTGGCTCAGGCTCAAGAGAAAGGCGCTCGATCTCACTCGCGAAGCTCTGGCTGACCGCGTCGGGTGTTCCGTATCAACCATTCGTAAACTTGAAGATGAAGAACGGCGTCCCTCCGCGCAGATCGCCGAACTGTTAGCTGAAATCTTTAAGATCCCCACAAATGAGCGATCCGCCTTTTTACAGTTTGCGCGTGGCGACTGGAGATCTGCTCCCAGCTCTAGGGACGAAGAAGCCCCCTGGCGCATCGCAGCACCAGCACTACCCCAACAACCTCGTTCGAATTTACCGGCAACTTTTACTTCCTTAATTGGGCGGGATAAGGATATTGCGGCCGTCCAGGACTATTTGACCAATTCAGATATCCGCCTGGTTACCTTGATCGGCCCGGGGGGAATCGGTAAGACGCGCCTGAGTATCGCATCAGCGAGCAAGTCACTAGTTGAGTTCTCCGATGGTGTTTTCTTTGTTGGGCTGGCTTCGATGGATCAGCCATCCCTGATACCTTCTGCTACGCTGCAAGCGCTTGGATATATTGAAAAGAATAACCTGTCTCCCGAGGAAGGTCTCGTCGAAGGCATCGCAAACAAACATATGCTGTTTGTGTTGGATAACTGCGAGCACCTGATCGACGATGTAGCTCGGCTGGCCTCTTCCCTCCTTTCGGCCTG
>DAINRK010000328.1:0-5603 GCA_036741855.1 Anaerolineales bacterium | reverse complement strand
CACATGGAGCAGCCATAAAAATCAAACTTGCTGGTTATGATTTTAGATTCTGCTCAGCGACCCAGCAAGCCACCCAATGGTTTGGCAAAAGTTCCTTGAACTGCGGCTCCTCCTGCGAGCATATTTCGATTGCCCAGGGGCAACGCGGATGGAAGCGGCAGCCTTTCGGCGGATTAAGCGGGCTGGGCACATCCCCCTTCAAAATAATGCGGTCTCTCTTCAAGCGTGGGTTTGGAACAGGAATTGCAGACATTAATGCCTGGGTATATGGGTGCATCGGGTTGCGGAACAACTCTTCGCGTGAGGTTAATTCAACCATTTTTCCCAAATACATTACCGCAACGCGGCTTGATACATGCTCAACGACAGAGAGGTTATGAGCAATGAATAAATATGTAAGACCAAATTCACCTTGCAAGTCTTTTAAAATATTCAAGACCTGAGATTGAATAGAAACATCCAGGGCAGATACTGGTTCGTCACAGATGATGAATCTCGGGCGAAGTGCCAGCGCCCGTGCAATACCGATGCGCTGACGTTGACCTCCTGAAAATTCATGTGGATAACGGCGGGCGTGGTAATCCTCCAGCCCCACTTTCTTAAGAGTCTCCAGCATGATATCGACGCGTTCCTTTGGCGTTCCGATCCTGTGGATATGCAAGCCTTCCATGACGGATTCGCCGATGGGCACGCGCGGGTCCAGTGAAGCGTAGGGATCCTGGAAGATGATTTGCATATCGCGGCGTACGGTCTTGAGTTCCTGAGGCTTCATCGAAAATACATCTCTGCCATCGAACTTTACCGCGCCCGACGTCGGCTCCACAAGGCGGAGCATGGTGCGCCCTACAGTTGTTTTCCCACAGCCGGATTCGCCTACCAACCCAAGCGTCTCGCCTTGCCTCACAGCGAAGCTGATATCGTCCACCGCTTTAACGTGATTAACAACGCGTTGTAATAACCCGGAGCGCACGGGGAAATACTTGACAAGGTTATTGACTTCTACAAGGGTTTTCCCTTTATGATTTGTGGAAGGAGGTGGTGTCCGCATTTTGATGTTCTCCATGAAGGGGATGACTAGCTGACCTTAAGGGGCGCGGTATGTCCTTCCGCGCTTTCATATAACCAGCAACGTACATAATGACCGGACTTAACTTCTTCCAATTCAGGCTTTACTTCAGTGCAAATCGTCAATCCATATTTGATGCGCGACTGACAACGAGGCGCAAAGCGGCAACCCGGCGGCAGGTTGACCAGGTTTGGAACTGTGCCAGGGATAACGTCCAATTTATCTTTTATTTCGCCAAGGATGGGAATTGAACCGATCAGTCCTTGTGTGTATGGATGCAGCGGTTCATCGAACAATGAATTGACATCTGTTTGCTCAACGATCTCGCCTGCGTACATCACTGCCACGCGTTCAGCCATTTCTGCGACCACACCGAGATCATGGGTGATGAGGATAACAGATGTGCCCATCTCTTTGCGCATGTCACGCATCAGGTCCAGGATCTGGGCCTGAATGGTTACATCCAGGGCTGTAGTGGGCTCATCTGCAATGAGCAATTCAGGGACACAGGCAAGCGCCATCGCGATCATCACACGTTGTGCCATACCACCTGAGAGTTCATGCGGATATGCCTCTGCGCGACGTTCGGGATCCGGAACACCTACCATCTTAAGCAAAGCCACCGCGCGCTTCCAACCTGCTTCCTTACCCATATCTTGATGAACATTCAATACTTCGGCCAGTTGATCTCCAACTTTGAAGACGGGATTAAGCGCGGTCTGTGGCTGTTGGAAGATCATCGAGATGCGGTTGCCGCGAACTTTTATCATTTCCTCTTCGGGCAGATTCAATAAGTTCTCCCCATCCAAAAGGATTTCGCCTGCATCCACTTTGCCTGGTTTGGAGATGAGGCGCATGATGGAAAGCGAGGTCACGCTTTTGCCACAGCCGGATTCACCGACCAGGCCCAGGACTTCGCCGGGATATACTTCAAAGTTCACACCGTCCACCGCGCGAACAACACCATCTTCGGTGTAAAAGTATGTCTTGAGACCCTTAACTTCCAACAGAGGTTTATTGTTGTTCATCACAGGACTCTCCAATATTCAGGAATGAATTGCATTATAGCAAAATTCTTTATTTTACGCGGTTAAATAAAAACCAATGAGAGGTCAATGCTGATATATCGGCAGCAAGCTGATCCTCTGAAGGATCGATGAGTATACAGGAATTTGCGCGTCAAGGATTGCAACCCTCTCCGTAATCAAATGTTTCGATATCTGCCAATGCAGATGAGGAAGAGGGGTCAAGTGTGAATCCGCAAAAGTCAGGACGAGTCGCGGCAACTTTGAGTCGCAGGTATAGAGGAATCGATGGCAGGTCTGATGCAAAGATCGCCTGTGCCTCCTGATGAAATGCATATTCCGGGTCAGAAGATAGGGACTGCAGGGCTTTCTCGCAGGCGCTATCGAATTGAGGATTTTGATAGCCGCTGATATTCGTCCCTACCCAATGATTTTCCTCTTTTGGAATCTGTGGTGTAGTGAACCAACCGCATTGCGGTTCGAGGCTGTTAACACCGATGGCATATTCAGCAAGATCAAAGTTGCGACCAAAAAGCGGACCGTTTGGACCTTGTGCGTAGAAATCCACCGCCGGGTAGTAAATTGGATTCAAGCCGATGCCACATTCAGCAAGCGATTGAGTAAGTATTTCAGCCACTTGATGACGTTGAGTTGCAGAAGATGTAATGTAATTAAGTACAAGAGGCGTTCCCGCAGGTACGTTCGTTACACCAAGTGCCTGACGCGGCGTGGAACGATTATTATCCTGATCGACCCAGCCTACCTGTTCAAGGATCTGGTTGCCTCGTGTCGGATTAAATGTATAAGCTTGAAGGTTGCCATTATGCAGCGGATGATCTGCCGGGAGATAACTATCAGGGACCTGGGAAAGACCAAAGAGGACAGTATCCACAACCTTCTGACGATCCAGACATACTGCGATTGCCTGGCGGGTGCGTTCATCACCAAAGAAATCAGGGCGATCATCCCGCGCGTTGAAACCATTGTCATAAGACGCCGGAACGATACCAAAACCCAGCCATTCCATCGTCATTGTCTGTGATGTTAACAATTCTGCCTGCTTATCTGTTTCCATTTGCTGGAGCAGGCCTACTTGTCCATCCAATCTGACGGATGGATCGAGTACATCACAGGTTCCATCGACAAGTGCGGTAAGGGCAGAGTTCGTATCCGGGAAGATGAGAAAGGTCAATTCCTCAAATTTAGGAAGGTCACTGGCTGCGCGGAAGTAATTCAGGTTCTTAATGAAATGGATTTGCTTGCCCTTTTCCCATTCATCAATAATATAAGGTCCCCAGCCGACGGGAAGGCGTGAAGAGACCTCCAATTTTGTGAGATCAGCGGCCGGGAACTCACCCCATGCATGTCTGGGAAGAGGCATCCAGAAGTTGGTGAAGTAATCAGGATCAATAAACCCTGGCTTTCCCCACCATTGAACGGTTTGATCATCGGCAGCTTCGTAGGTCTGTGTGCGGTCGATGACGAATTTGGAAACAGGCGTGCCAACGTTGGATGCAAGTTCGAACGAATAGATCGAATCGTCGGCGGTAAGTGGTTCGCCATCTGACCATAATAGTCCCTCAAGCAGGGTGAATGTAACAACAAGTTGATCCATATCTATCCTGCTTGAACCATCATACGTAATTGCACAATCATCACTACGGCAAGCACTGGGTCGAATCTTTACTCCAGCCTTTAACGTCACCAGGTTTCCGCTTGCATCCACTACCTGGTCACCTGCCCCAACGGCAACAGTACTTACCTGCGCATCGCCATCATCAATGTTCGGAATTTTCTCAAGAATGATCGGCTCGTATCCGTATTCGACGACATCCATCGGGCCATCATATATTGCGGATAGAACGCTTCGTGCGGCCGAGTTCAGGCTACCATATGGGTATAAAGTATTTGGCTCCTCGCCAAGACAAATGTTCAATGAACGCGAAGCAGGTGTTGGCGTGACAATAGGCGTGGTTTGTGAAGCAGTCGGCGTTGGAGGAATAACAGGAAGTTCAGTCACCTGAGGTGCGCAGGAAGAAAGGATCAATATAATTAAAAATACTGAAATATTTTTTTTCATTTGAAAGTCCACTTTTACAAATTCCCCATATTATATAGCTAAACCTGTTTCCCTATCGGAAGCAGGTTTAGCTATCACTATAGATTTTTCTCAGCTACCCAGCAAGCTACCCAATGACCGGGGAGTAATTCCTTGAACTCAGGCTCCTGCTGTGAGCATATGTCTATTGCCCAGGGACAACGCGGATGGAAGCGGCAGCCTTTCGGCGGGTTCAATGGGCTAGGCACATCCCCCTTGAGGATGATGCGCTCCCGTTTTAGCGTCGGGTCAGGGATGGGGATCGCAGATAGTAGTGCCTGAGTATATGGGTGTAACGGTTTGCGGAAAAGCTCTTCACGGTCCGCAAGCTCAACCATTTTGCCCAGATACATGACTGCGACACGATCTGAAATGTGTTCGACCACGCTCATATTATGAGCAATAAATAGATATGTAAGACCAAATTCGTTTTGCAGGTCTTTCAGGATATTCAACACCTGTGACTGGATGGAAACATCCAGGGCAGAGACCGGTTCGTCGCAAACAATGAACTTGGGTTGCAAGGCAAGCGCGCGGGCAATGCCAATCCTCTGGCGCTGACCACCGGAAAATTCATGAGGATAGCGGCGAGCATGGTAATCTTCCAAGCCCACTTTTTTCAACATGCTGATGGCAATATCCCAGCGTTCCTTGGGATGGCCAACATTATGGATGTGCAATCCCTCCATCACTGATTCGCCAATGGGGATGCGAGGGTTAAGAGACGCATAAGGATCCTGGAAAATAATTTGCATATTGCGGCGCGCAACTTTTAGCGACTGCGCTCGCATTTGAATTACATCTTCGCCGTTAATAAATACAGAACCGGAGGTTGGTTCGATCAGGCGCAGAATAGAGCGTCCGACTGTTGTTTTCCCACAGCCTGATTCACCTACAAGGCCGAGTGTTTCACCTTCTCTTACGGTAAAACTGACTTTGTCAACTGCCTGCACCCAGGCTTTAACTCGTTGGAATATGCCTGCACGGACAGGGAAATATTTGACCAGATCCTTTACTACAACAAGTTCATAATTATCTTTGGATGAATTATTTCGCATGTCAGAATCATTTCTTCATTGAAATTTGTTCTTTAAGGGGTGCGATATGTCCATCAGACTCAGAATCCTGATATAACCAGCAGCGAATCTTATGACCTTTATCAGTCTGGATCAAATCGGGGCGCTTTTCCTTGCAAATGGACATACTGTATTTTACACAGGCCTGGCAGCGGGGCGCAAAGCGGCATCCGGGAGGTAGATTCACCAGATTCGGCACATTTCCTGGAATAACCTCCAGTTTCTCTCGGAGATTCCCGAGGACAGGAGTTGAGCCTATCAGACCCACTGTATATGGGTGCAACGGCTTTTTAAAAAGGCTGATTACGTCAGTCTGCTCCACAACTTCACCCGCATAC
>DAINRK010000327.1:0-5618 GCA_036741855.1 Anaerolineales bacterium | reverse complement strand
TGCATGCATTTCGAGTATTCCGGCTTCGTCGTCCACCAACAGGATAGTCTTTCCCTCCGCAGAAGAACTGACATCCAACCCTTGACGTCCCAGCGCCCGAATGAATTCCGTTGACCCCAGTGGCTTGGTAAGATAATCGAGTTCCAGAATTGATCCTCGTTGCTTTTGCAGCGAGTAAAAAAGAACAGGTACATCTTGTGTGAACGGATTTTCCTTGAGTGCTTTGATGACCTCCCAACCGAACCGTGGAGCCAGGCTGGCATCCAGGATGATCGCGCCAGTTCCAGCGTTCAACAAGGGTGATATCCAGTTGGATGATTCCTCATCTATCTTGAGCCTCACGACATGATAGCCGTGATCAACAAGATGGTCGCGCAATTCCTTTGCCGCATTCGAGTCTTTTGCCGCCAAGAGAGCGACCAGCCCGCCCCTGCTAATGGGGGCCATTTCTCTCGACTCAGATGTATCCCTGATCACGGGCAGGGTAAAGAAAAAACTCGAACCGACACCCTCCTGACCCGTGGATTCGACCCAAATACGTCCCCCGTGCATCTCGACCAGGCGTTTGCAGATTGCCAGACCGAGGCCAAGACCTCCGTAGCCGCGTGCGGTGGTACGCTCCGATTGGCGGAATTCATCAAAGATGAATTGCTGTTCTTCGGGCGGGATCCCTAGGCCAGTGTCGCTGACCTGAATGGTCACCAGCCTGTGATCGCTGCGGACGATGAACGCCACCTGGCCCTCTGCCGTAAACTTAATTGCGTTGTTCACCAGGTTGAGTGCCACCTGCCGCAGCCGCGTGCGGTCGCCCCAGATCTGCGGCAGATTGGTCGGCATCTCAAAGCGCCAAACCAGACCCTTATCTTGAGACATTTGTTGGCCGATCATGCCTACGGGTTGCCACACCTCATTCAGGTCGAGCGGCTCGCAAACCAAATTCAACTGTCCAGCCTCATCCCGCGACAGATCCAGCACATCTCGGATCAATCCATCCAGTTGCTGGGCGCTGGCATAGATACGCTGGAGATCATTGCGTAAACTTTCCTGGCCAAGCGGAGTCACCTCCTCCGGCAGCTTGATCAGCGAATGGGTCAACCCGGTGATCAAACTTAATGGAGTGCGTAGTTCGTGGCTAACAGTGGAAAGAAAACGACTTTTCATGCGGTTGGCTTCTTCTGCCAGCCTTTGCCCCTCAACAGCTTCCTTGTGCAACCGAACACTGCGAAAGGCACCAGCCAATTGCCTGACGACAGTCACACTGGTATACAGGTCAATCGTATCCACTGCTATGTAGCCCTCGACCACATCCTGGATGAGTAAAGGGAACAGCGCCAAACTAAACGGCTCGCCAGCAGGAAACACTCCTGCGGGCGGAAACTGGCGGCTCGGAAAACTGATTGGGAGGACAGTCGACTCTGTAGTCGGATAGAGCCTGGTGTGCGCCACTGGGTCATTTCCCTCCGCCTCGAAGATGGCAACCAGGATATGATAGAGGCCAATCGGTCTTAAATATTCGGGCAGGGCGTTAAAGATCTGAGTTTCGTCTGTTGCCATGAACAAGCGTGAAGTTAAGCGGCCAATCTGATCAGCAATGAAGCCTCTCTTATACACATGTTGCCGATATTGCCGGCGTATGGAGATACTGATGGCGATGCGCGCCTGCCGCATCATCTCTTCGACCTGCTGCTTTACCTCATCATTCCCTCCAATGAGGCGCCGAGGTACGCTTTCTTCCAGGCTTGAAAGCGCGCTATGCCACACATGCGGATCGTCGCCGGCTTCTTCCACTTGCCGGAGAATCCCAGAGAAAACCGTGCGGAACGATTCCGGATCTTTTTCTTGAAGAGAGTGATGGAACGCCTCAACCAATTGTGTTGATAGTCTAGTAAGTTCATGCGCCTCGATGAAGCGTGTCTCATCCTTCACTCCTTCGCAGATTGCTTTGGCAATAGAAGGCAGTGAAGTGATCGAATCCTCGTCCTGTGCTGATGACGAATTGTCCTTGCCCATCTGACGGCCCGGCAGGCAGCCGCAGGATTCGCGCACGACCAGTTTTACCGGCACCTGGACGTATCTATCCGCCGATGACTGTTCGTTGATGATCTCAAGCAAGAGAGCCAGTGCCCTCCGGCCCGCCTCAACGACCGGGTAATGGATAGAGGTAAGTGGCGGATCCTGACCAGCTGCATCCGGCCAATCATCAAAACCGATCATGGCGATATCATCTGGAATCCTTAATCCTGCTGTTCGGATTGTCTCCATGGCACCGATAGCAGAATGATCGTTGCTGGCGAGCACCGCAGTGAACCCAACTTTGGATTCCAACAACTTCTGCATGGCTTGTCTTCCCCTGCCGATGTCATGATAGCCATGCATGATCAGACGCGAATCATCTTCCAGACCAAAATCCTGCACCGCCTGGCGATAGGCTTTGAGTCTGAGCATACTATCGGCATCGACTTCGTTGTTCTCATGCCCGGCAATGAAAGCGATGCGCTTGTGGCCGTGCTGCACCAGATGCTCAATTGCCTGTCGTATTCCTGATTCGTTATCGAGGGCAACCGACGCGCCCTTTTCTCCCGGACCCACAAAGACTACCGGATGCCCTTCCGCGATGACCTGCTGTATATACTGAGAACGTTCGATGGTGAGCAGGGGATTGATCGCGATCAAACCATCCGTATTCCACGGACCGACCGGAACAAAGTCATTTTCAGGCGAGATCACAGGCCAGGCTGGCTGGAGGCGTACCTGGCCAATTGCATGTCCCAGGCCGCAGGCCAGTAGCAAGTTACAGCCCTGATGTTGCGCCCCGGCATGGATGCCGCGCAAAACGAGATCAAGAAATCCATGTACATACCCCTCATACACTTGCCAACCAGCAAGAACCCCTATTGTTGGGAGTCTTTGTACGGGTTTCAGCATGTTTTCCGTCTCCGTTATTCTGAAAGCGGCGGGTGGACTGGCTGGAGATAAAAACAAGTTTTACTTTTGATGCGGAGTGAAACCTGTTGCAGTGGTTCAGTTCGTCAGGGATACAGAATTGAACTGCCCGATGACTACGACTGCCTTCTTGATTTGTATCTCCATGCCTGATTACCTTTCCAAACGAATCACTGTATCCGTCACATCGCGCTGGCGAGGCAGGATAGTGAGAACGATGTTCTCGTCTTTGGTCGTCAGCTTGACAGGCGAACCATCCCTGAGCAAGGTTGCGCTGGTCACGTCGACTGGCACATCACGTAATATGACGCAATCGCTGATGTATTGCAACGCGTGAACATAGTGCTTTCCGTCTTGGTGAGTGCTGACCGTTGAGCCGTCGGACGTAGGTAGAATGATACCTGCCTGCGTACCATAAACCGAGTCACCGTGAACGCCCAGCCATTTCCCCATCGCCCTTAGGCGCTCAGCATGAATAGGCAGAATTTCGCCGAGCGCGGTCGGACCCACATTGAGCAAGTAATTGGCGCCGGCGCTGGCTGCCCGGACCAGGGTCCGAATTAAATGCTGCGCCGACTTGTGATTCTCGTCTTGCGCGTTCACACCCCAACTGTCGTTGATCGTCATGCAGACTTCCATTGGCAGGCCGAAGATCCTTGTGATGTTGAAACTGGCGGTGTTCTGTCCCGGGAGGTCCTGCTCGAATCCTTGCACATCTTCGCCGGGTACTGGTTCGGCGTGACGGTTGTTTTGAATCACCGCGTCGGGTTGAAGGGTGTGGATCATATCGTACAACTTCTCGTATTCGAAGGAACCACCTGCGGCAAAATAAGCGGTTTCATCCTTCAATAATGAATTGGGCCAGTCGCCATCGAACCAGATGCAGGCAATGTCGCCGAATTGAGTGCATAGCTCACGGACTTGCCCATGCAGGAACTCCAGATAGTCATTCCACGCCAACCCGCTTTCTTTCCGGAAACGATAAGCGGGATGATGCCAGTCGAGCAGGGAACTGTAAAAGCCCAGCTTGATATCGCCGCGCCGTGCACAGGAATCGGCCAGTTCATGCAGCGGGTCGCGCCGGAAAGGCGTACGGGTCACTTTGTAATCGCTCAGCGCGGTATCATACATGCTGAAGCCATCGTGATGGCGGCTTGTGATGACGAGGTATCGCTGACCCGCGTCCGCCGCTATGCTCACCCATTCATCAGCTTTGAATTTCACCGGGTTGAACTGCTGCACCAGAGCCTCATACTCCGGCACAGGAATCTTTTCATTGTGCATGACCCATTCGCCGCGCGCCAGCAGGGAATACAGACCCCAATGGATAAACATGCCAAACCTGGCCTCCTGAAACCATTTTAGCCCTTCAGGAGAAGCTTGTTTCATGTTCATGAAGTTCCTTTCTCCAATGAATCATATCTCTGAGGCAGATAACAACAAAGTCAATTACAGGGTGCGGATACACGGCTCCACTACTGCCCTGATAGACTCGTTTTTCGAGGAACATCGGGTTCTTATCGGGCGTGCCAATCTTATAGGTAGGAATTTTTACAGTTTCCGACCAGACCTGCACTTCATCCAACATACTTGCTGACTCCTCGAGTTACGTCCTCTAGAATTCACCTTCGAATTTCGTTCGCGCTACTTTCCATGGATCATCCAGGCTTGTGAGTGGTTTGAGTTTGAATGCGAAGCGATATATGCCGGGAAAGATCAGGAATTCCTCATGTACCTGCGCCATCCAACCGTCATCTCCACCCACCCCCATATGCCAGCCATCCAAATGCAGGATAACATCCTCGCGCGGCCGCAGCGCAACGACATGTTTTGCTTCGGCCATGTCCCGAATCGCATAGTGCAGAGCATCGAAGTGCAGCTTGTCCAAACCAATGACCATCAATCCAAAACCATTGTCGTCGGTTAACGCAAGCCAGCGCGTATCCTCCTTGCCGCCACATTCACCAGGGTAAACGTAAGGAGTGAACTGTTCGGTCACTGTACTTTGGTAGCGCCCAACTGCCGCGCCAATTTTACGGTCCACGTAATTCTCGTGCGGCCCGCGCCCAAACCAGGTGAGGGTTTCCAACTGACCGGGCAGGATCAATTCCACGCCTACGCGCGGTACGAATGGCAAGCGCTCGTTGATAACCACTGTGTTGGAGATGGCAATCTCTCCATTCCCATAAATATGGTAGGTGACTTCACTATCGATGCCTGTCTGTTGATCTGCCGCGCAGAGATGAGAATGCACACTAATTACCACCATCTTGGGACTATATTGAATAGCATCGAAGGATAGCACTGTGCGTTCCAACCTGTCCAACCCGGCAGCGCGCCATTTGTGGATAGGCGCTGGGGGATTGCCCATCAGCAGGTCGACATCGGTGGGAGCGCGATAGTAATTTTCGCACGGACCGGATTTAAGGAGTTCCTGTGCATGATAACAGTATGCGCTCAGAAGCCCGTCCGCTTTACTAAATACCACCTCGAAATCAACTCCTGTGACTGTCACTTTTTGAGCATCGGACTTCATCACTAAATCAGGCATAGCAGCCAGCGAAATTGTCGGTTTCGGTGGAACGGAAAACGGAACGCGAAACTGCTCCCATGCGACCTCATACCCTTTGGGAGCCCAAGGCAAATCCGCCAAGAGCAGGAAGCGAATCTTAAGA
>DAINRK010000326.1:0-5623 GCA_036741855.1 Anaerolineales bacterium | reverse complement strand
CAAGTGGGGTAACCTGGCCATAACGCTTCCGTCGTGTCGTCACAGTTGGTACGCCGGCTGACCATTAAGCACAGCCAGGCGATAGACCAGGGAGTGATGGCATGTCTGGCATTGTTTTTGAAGAGGACCGTGCTTCTCGTAATGTAACTCGATTCCTGCTAATGGTTCAGATCCTGGCAGGCGGGATTGTGCTTGCACTGATCCTCTTTCAATTTTATTCACTTGCATTGAGTGTTTCCTGCATCACATTCCTCGTCTTTGCCGGAATGACACTCTGGCTTTATGTGCATTATCAGAAAATACCACTTGTTCGCGAGAAGAGACAATTACATAAGCGGGTGCTTGACCTCGGTAATAAAACCGCAAAAGAGGGGAATGTCATTCAAGCAGCGATCCGGAAACGCAGCGTCCTCTTTCAAGATCAGCAGGACGAAACCAAGGTAGTCTTACATAAATCACAGCAGGCCTATATCAAAAATGGACTTGAAGGCAGCTATATCAAAGCTGCGCAGATTCCCAGCGTAGGTCCCAAGCTCAAGGAGCGTTTGGCCGAGCATCGTATTTTGACTGCTGCGCAGATCAAAGGCGAGAGACTTTCGAAGATCCCCGGCTTTGGTGCAAGCAAACAACAGGCACTCTTTACATGGAAAAATACGCTGATGTTACGGCTTGAGAGCACCAAGCCCACCCAGCTTACCGATGCCCAGGCAGAAACCTTGAATGCAAAATATCGTGCACTACACAACGAGAATGACACAACCGAGCGGAACGCAAAAGCCCGCAAACGAGACCTTGCTAATGAGCTGAATACAATTCGCCCGCGCCTCGAGCATCTGGACTCCATTACCTTTATTGCTTATATCAGCAGGTCTTTGGATTCACGGAAGGCGGTGGGTATGCGGCTGGCTGCGGTATTGATCGGTGCCCAGTTTGTTTCATCAGTCAGTGCGGCAGCATCCTCCATTATTGCTTCGATCCCTACGGTTACATTAACACTAACTGCTACAGCTTTGCCTACGCAAACATTTACACTAACAATTACTTTCACGCCGACGATCACAGATGCTCCAACGGCTATTGCTACGCCGTCGCAAACTTCGACACCCGCGTTTGCATCCACGCCTCTCCCTACCGCTACGCTATTGCCAACATTTACACCTCTGGTCATATTACAACCGACCAATACCCCTCAAATTCCTCTAAGCGGAGGTGGTGGAAATGGTTGCGACCCGGCCTATCCCACAGTCTGCATCCCGCCTCCACCGCCTGACCTGGATTGTCCAGAGATACCTTCTAAGAATTTTCAGGTGTTGGACCCAGACCCACATAACTTGGACCGCGATAGTGATGGGCTTGGATGTGAGAACTAACTGAGGAAGCCGAAATCTTTTTAGAGGATGTAAACCAACTGCAAAGTATTTTTCTATCATATCAAGATATACTGCGAATACTCATTTCTTCTCCTTTTTTGGAGGTTGCGGCTCGGACCTAGCCCAGTTCGAGCCGCAACCTTTTTAAGTTGTCTTATTTGCTGGTCGAGCGGGATTATATAAGTAGGACAGGTCCTAGTGGCTACAAACAAAAAGCGCTTTAGAAGAGTATGATTGGTTCGATGAAGAATCTCAAAACGGAAGTGGCAGAGACGGTTCAGGCGGAATCAGGCTCTTCAGGATTCGAAGCCCTATTTATGGAGCATTGGGCTCACGTGTACCGCATCCTGCATCGCCTGCTGGGCGACTCCTCGGAGGCTGAAGATTTGGCGTTGGAAACGTTCTTCCGACTGTATCAACACTATCCACTGCCCGAGAAGGAATTCAACCTTGGTGGATGGCTGTATCGGGTCGCGACCAATCTTGCATTGCATTCCATTCGCAGTTGGAAACGCCGTGAACGTTATGAGCTGGCTGCCGGCAGATATGCATTGGACGAAACGCCAGAAGATCATCCCGCGGAAATCATGGCAAAGGAAGAAGAGCATCGCTTTGTACGCCTGGCTCTGGCAGAGATGAATGAGCGGCAGTCGCAGCTGCTGATCATGCGCCACTCGGGTTTGTCCTATAAGGATATAGCGAAAGCACTGAAGCTTGCTCCCACTTCCATTGGTCCGTTGCTGGTACGCGCCGAACGTGAATTTGAAAAACACTACCGTGCACTCGCACAGGAGGAACTACCATGAGAAAACATCTGACCGACGGCGAACTGCGCGCTGCGCTGGATGGAGAACTGGAAGCCACCAGACTCCAGCATTTGGATACTTGCACAGACTGTAATGAACGTAAAGAACAGTTACAAACAGAAAGCCAACAGTCGGCGCGCCGGCTCGCATTTCTGGCTTCAACAGATGGATCTGTACCGTCTGCGCAAAAGGCGTGGGGACGGTTCAGTCAACAGAATAGGATTAGAAAGGAGTTTTCCATGTTTAGAAAATGGTTTAGTTTCCCAGTGGTACGTTTTGCCTCTGCTTTGATTTTGATCGTAACGTTGGTGCTGGCGTTCCCGAGCACGCGCGCCCTGGCCGGCGAATTGCTGAAGCTCTTTCGGGTGCAACAGGTGACCGTCGTTCCGGTGGACTTTACCGGCTTGGAACAATTGACCGGTGATGGGGCCCTGGGTAATCAATTTACTGATTTGATTTCGAACTCCATCAACGTCGCACAAAAACCCGAGGATCCGAAAGAAGCCGCAGATGCCGAACAGGCCAGCCAATTGGCAGGTTTCACCGTTCGTCTGCCTCAAGGAAAGAATCCATCTCAGATCTATGTTACCGATGCCGCTGCCTTTACGTTGATTGTGGATCGCGCAAAGGCGCAGGCTCTACTTGATGAAGCGGGGCGCAGTGATCTCGTTCTGCCTGAGTCGGTTGACGGCGCTGAGATCTCGGTGAACATCCCGGCTTCGGTCAGCGTCTCGTTTGGAACTTGCCCTAAACCCACACCAGATAGCTCCAAAGTGAAGGAAGAACAAATCCCTGGCCGTGCCTATCCCGATTGTGTTATCCTTGCTCAGATCCCTAGCCCGATTGTTAACGCTCCTGCCGATCTTGATATCAATCAGCTCGCGCAGATCGGATTGGAATTTACGGGTATGAAAGCTGAGGATGCAGCATCATTTACAAGTGCCGTAGATTGGACCTCCACTCTGGTGGTACCAATTCCGAGGAACGCAGCTATGTATAAAGAGGTAACCGTGGATGGTGTAACCGGGACGCTCATCCAACGCCCCTCGGATGATTCGCCGAAGTTCGCCCTGCTTTGGGTCAAAGATGGAATCCTGTATGCCATCAGCGGCCTGGGTACCAATTCTGAGCAGGCGATCGAAATGGCAAATTCACTACCCTAAACGAGGACTATGTCTGTCCCTGCAATCAAAACAGAAGAACTAAGAAAAGTATTCGGCGACCAAGCCGCAGTGAAGGGCCTCACCCTGCAAGTGGAGCAGGGTGAGGTGTTCGGTTTTCTGGGGCCAAATGGCGCCGGGAAAACAACCTCCATGAAAATGCTGCTGGGGCTGGTGGTGCCAACGTCCGGTACGGCATCGCTGCTCGGTGCACCGATCGGTGATCTGGCGACGCGAGCGCGCGTTGGGTTCCTGCCCGAGCACTTTCGCTTTCAAGACTGGCTGACTGCCCGTGAATTCCTGCTGCTGCACGGCCAACTACTTGGCATGGATTCCCACGATTTGAAGACACGCCTCGAGGACTTACTCGAGCGGGTAGGACTTACTCCGTTCCGAAATAAATTATTGCGAACGTTTTCCAAAGGCATGCTGCAGCGCGCAGGCCTGGCACAGGCATTGTTGAATCGTCCCGCATTAGTGTTCCTGGACGAACCTACATCCGGTCTCGACCCGGTCGGGAGGCGCCTGGTGCGGGATATTATCCGTGAGCTGAAAGAACAGGGCACGTGTGTTTTCCTGAACTCCCATCTCTTGAGTGAGATCGAAGTCACCTGTGACCGGGTGGCCTTCATAAGTCATGGAGAAGTAATACGCGCGATCGAGATGGCCTCGCTCGAAAAAAATCTGTCGCGTGTTACCATCCGCGCGGCCGGTCTGACATCTGAATCCATTTCCGGGCTTGCGCGCTGGGGTCAGGATATTCAGGCGAACAACGGGCGGCTGGTCATGACCATTCACCAGGAACAGGATCTTCCCGAGATCACACGTTATCTGGTCGCACAGAATGCCGAGGTGTATGGGATCACCCCCAACCGACTGTCTTTGGAAGATATCTTTATCGAAACGGTTGGAGAGGACGGCGGGTTATGAAAAGCATCTGGGCGATCCGGCCAAGCTGGATCGTGGCTCGCATGACGTTTCAGGAAGCCATCCGGCGCCGAATCGTCTTGACAGGACTGATCCTGGGTGTTCTTTTTCTGATCGTCTTCTCTATGGGCTTTCACTTCATTTCCACCGAGGTCGCTAGAGAGGAAGCTCGAGACGGAGGAGGTGCTGCAAGTAAAATAATGCTGGCAGAGATGTCCAACTTTTTGATTCAGGCAGGCTTGTATGCCGTAACGTTTTTGTCGGTGGCAATGGGAGCGCTTCTCAGCGCAGATACACTAGCGGGCGAAATTAATTCAGGTTCGATCCAGACAATCCTCACCAAACCCATACGTCGCTCGAATGTTGTGTTTGGCAAATGGCTGGGGTTTGCCGCGCTGCTTGGCCTTTATGCTTTGCTGATGGCTGGTGGCACCGTGCTAAGTGTATTCCTCCAGGCAGGGTACCTCCCGCGCAACCTCCTGGCAGGCCTATCCCTGATCTACCTGGAAGCACTGCTGATCATGACGATCTCCCTGGCTGGTTCCAGTGCCATGCCGGCCCTGGCAACGGGAGGGATGGTATTTGGTCTGTATGGTCTGGCGTTCCTGGGCGGCTGGATCGAGCAAATTGGTTCCGTCTTTAACAATCCCACCGCGGTGCAAATCGGCATCATCACTAGCCTCCTCATTCCCACCGAGTCGCTCTGGCGGCGAGCTGCCTACGAGATTCAATCCCCTCTGGCAAGCGCAATGGGGATCTCACCTTTTGCAGCGTTCTCTGTTCCCAGTATATTGATGGTCTTGTATGCCGTTGTATACCTTGTGGTTGTATTTGTGATCGCGGTCAGCACATTTCAACGCCGGGATATTTAGTATCTTCCACTGCGCACGATAGGGGTATAAGATTGCATCCAGTAACTTTGAGTTACTCGACAAACAATTTTTTCTTCAGTCATACAATCGCTAAATGAAGCAGGATGCAATCATGGAACGTCAAAACATGTTGAAAAAGATCGCGGGCCTCACACTGCCCGAAGGTCAAAATACAAGCTCCAATGGAACCGCGGCAGAACTTCTTTCTTCTGTGCTCAAGTCAGCACCGGAAAAAATCACTTTGCTGACACTGGGCCCGCTTGCGAATCTCGCTGAAGCGGTTCAAAATGATCCCTCTTTAGCAGGCTATGTCGAAATGATCTATATCATGGGCGGTGCGGGTCCGAATATAATCACCCGATGCCAAGACTTTTAACAGCGTCGATACTGCTGTCGCTTTCGCTTGCAAGCTGCTGGAGCCAACTGAATACAACTACCCCCATACCCTCCACCCTAACCCCTGCTCCGACTTTAACGCTAACCTCCAC
>DAINRK010000325.1:5236-5632 GCA_036741855.1 Anaerolineales bacterium | reverse complement strand
GAAAATGCTGCAGGATGGCTGCTTTAAGATAATCTGATTCGCGCGCCAGATGCCAGAGATGGAATCCGATAGATGTGCTGTAGCCTTCGGGCTTCCAATTGAGTTGCTCATCAGTCAAATCGTCGGCAAGCTTGAGAACGACTTTATGAATGTCTTTAAAGTGGTAAAGTGCATCGTAGAGTGCAGCAATGGGCATGGTTGACTCATCTATGAGGAAGGTCTGCGAAGCCGCAAACCGATGAGGAAAAGAACGACACTCATCAGAAACCAAAGGATCGTAATTACCAGAGTGCCAATCTCGAATCTATCCGCCAAAAACCAGGAATCCACGGCAAACGAAATCCATGAAGTGATCGTGGCAACCAGCCAGGCAAAGGCGAGAAATTTGTCCATCTC
>DAINRK010000325.1:3254-5226 GCA_036741855.1 Anaerolineales bacterium | reverse complement strand
TGGATAAGGGTGTCTTATTCATGAGGATAGGTTATGCATGCAGCCAGCACTTCACCTTGCGGCCGTTCTTCCCGAACATCGGTGGTTCCTCATCACACTTATCAAAACGGAACGGGCAGCGCGAAGCAAAGCGGCATCCTTTCGGCGGGTTCAATAGACTCGGTGGCTGTCCTGTAATGAACATGGGGTCTGAGTCGCTCCGCAATCGAGGCACACTTGCCATCAACATCTGCGCGTATGGGTGCAGGGGCGCAGGGAAGAAATCACGCGCGTGACCCACTTCCACGATCTGGCCTGCGTACATCACGGCCACTTCATCTGCAAGTTCACTGGAGGTGGCAATATCGTGCGTAATCAGGATGAACGATGTACCCAATTCCTGCTTGATACGTTTGAGCACATTCATAATATTGGCTTGTGTGAGCAGGTCAAGGGCAGAGGTGGGCTCATCCAGAACAATCAATGCAGGCGAGGTAACCAGCGCCATGGCAAGAGCGACGCGTTGACGCATCCCACCACTCAGCTCAAATGGATAACGTTCCACAAAATCGCGCGGAACGCCAACGTGTTGGAACATCTTGTGGACGAGGCTAAGCGCCTCCGCCTTGCTCAATCCCAGATGTGTGATGGCTGGCTCAGCTACCTGATCACCTACTTTCAGAACAGGGTTAAGCGAGTTCATCGCGGCCTGTGGGACCAGGGAGATTCCGACCCAGCGTACATTCTTCCGGAATTCCTCCTCATCGAAAGCCATTACATCTGTGCCCTGCAAATTGACACGGCCTGTGTATTTTTCCACGTTTCGCGGCAGCAGCCTCAAAATGGCCTTTGCCAGAGAACTTTTTCCACAGCCCGATTCGCCCAGCACGACCACAGCGCGGTTGGAATCCAATTCAAAATTCACGCCATCCACTGCCTGAACAACACCGCCGCGCGTCTTGAAGTGCAAAACCAGCTTTTCAATTTGAAGTAATTTATGTCCGTTTGAATTCATGCATCCCTCAACTTGGGATTAAAGACACGGTCCAACGCAAACCCAAGCATTGCAAAACCAAGTCCCGTAATCATGAGCAGGATGGTAGGTTCCAGAATCCAATAATAGTAGCCACGATATAAAGCCGCATTGCTATTGGCGTCCTGGATCATCTTTCCCCATGTAGGCAGGACCGGGTCACCCAACCCAAGCACAGCGAGGCCTGCTTCCAAAAATACGAACGAAGGAACTGACAGAACCAATCCCGGAATTAATAAGGGGATCATGCGCGGAATTAGATATTGAAAAACTATTCTTGGATTACTCGCGCCATATGCACGAGCTGCCTCGATATACATCGATTCTTTTAACTGGACGAATATCGAACGATATCCCTTAATAGCACCTGTGAATATGCTCAGCAATATCGTCGCACCCAAAATTACCCAGATACTGCGAGAATAGAACGTGCCGATCAGGATCAGAATCGAAAGAAACGGCAGTACGAGATTTATCTCTGTGATTCGCTGGATCAACTCATCCACCCAGCTGCCATACCACGCGCCCAGGGCCGAAATCACCATGGTGAGAATGGAGGTGCCTAACGAGGCGATCAAGCCAAATGCCAATGCCACAGGTGCACCCCACAATAGAGGCACCGTAAGATCGCGCCGGGAATGGTCTGTGCCAGCCAAGCCAAATACCTGCCCATGCAACACGAATTCCACATCCATATCCGAATCTGGCTCGAAGGTTGTGCCCGTGATCAATAGCTGATACGTGCCTTTTGCAGGAACTTTTTCCTCCGGCAATGAAAACAGGACTGGAATAATCTCATCAGTCCTGAGTTTGGTTTTCAGCTTTTCATCCTGCGAAAAACGATAGGTATGTTTCTGCCCAATTGCCAGGTTGGCAATGCGGACTGTTTCCCCATCAGGTCTGACCCATTCCAGCGAGACAAACGGCTGTTTCTCTGTAAACCTGGAAGTGACGTAAACG
>DAINRK010000325.1:0-3244 GCA_036741855.1 Anaerolineales bacterium | reverse complement strand
GTCAAATGAGTAGGACATGGTATAGGTGGTGACATCCTGCGCGCCAGTTTCCACCTTTTTCTCCATGCTGCCATCGGACGTTCTCACTGCAAATGATTCGACATATTTCCTGGATGAAAACAGGTTGATCCATGCAGGCGGCGCAAATTTAGGATTCTGATACCAGACCTCCTCACCGCCGCGCCACAAGCGAATCGCCTCCTTGTACGGGATTTTGACCATTGCATAGATTGCGAGAAATACTAATAGAAGAACCACCAGCGTCCCAACAACTGCCGAAGGATAATAAGATAATTTTTGTATCGCGCTTCGCCATGTGTTCATGCTAGTTACCGCCAATCTTTACCCGGGGATCCACAAGGGCGTACATAAAATCCAGCAGGAACACAGTAAATGCTAGCAGATAGGCATTGATGATTGTGGTACCCACAATGATCGGAATATCATATAAGCCGATTGCCTGAAATAACGTTCTGCCCAAACCAGGCCAGAGAAAAATGGTTTCCGTGATGGTTGCACCGCTCCAGAGGGAAATGATCAGGAGCGCAAAATTAGTAATAATGTTGGGTAAAGTGGGTCTCAGGATATATCTCCGCTCCACATCACGGGCGGGCAATCCCTTGGCCTTCGCCATATCAACGTAGTCCTCGCTCGAATAGATCAGGAAAAATGTCCGGTTGGTGTAGATGCTGAGGAAAAAGGAACTCAGGACCAGAGATAAACCTGGCAGGATGAGATGCTTCGCCAGACTGAGTGAATAATCGAACGGGTTCGATGGGGGTGGAGAATCCACCATCCCACCAAACGGAAGCACTCTGAACAATGAAGCAAAAATCAAGATCAGGAAGATGCCGTAAAACCATGGTGGGACAGAAGAAGTGGGGGAGAGCGCGACCACAACGCGATCCCAAATATTGCCGTAGCGGCGCGAAAGGTTGAGGGCAATAAGAAGGCTGGAGAAGAACAGAAACAATTGCGAGATGCCCATTAATAATAAGGTGGCAGGCAACCGTTCCAGGATAATGAGCCTCACTGTCTTGGAGCCGGAATCGCTGGTCAAATTAATGGCGCGGCCCAATTGCAGCGTCAATGCATTGGAAAGATAGCGGAAGTTCCGTATCGCAATAGGTACATTAAGGCCAAGCCGATCTTCCTCTGAGGCGATCCGTTCCTGGATTAATTTTTGCCGTGTCTCAGGATCCATTTGCTGCGCTGATGGGCTGGAAATCACAGAGTTCATAACGCGTTCACGGATTTCGCCTTTCATAATCGTATCCACAAAGCCGCCCATATTGGCGATCACAATCGTCAAATAAATCGCGATCACTACAGTCACAAACAATGTTAATAGCCGTACAACAACAAACCGCGATACGCGCAGGAATGTGCTGTCATGTCTTGATTTCTTCAGGACTGTATTTTCCGCAGGTGTGTGGGTAACTACTGCCATGGCTTCCTCACAATCTTTTTACAGTAGAAACTCTAAAGGTTTTCTTGGCAATTAGGCGCAAAATTGCAAGGATTCCATGCTTGATCTTCACTCTTGCTCACAGGGGGAAACCTTTAGGGTCTGAATTTAAAGGCAGGGGTAAAGTCAAAACTTTTACCCCTGCCTTTTTTCATCATAAACTGGACTTACACGCCTATGGGACGGCCACAAAGTCGAACGATGTGAATGACGGGATCGCGACTGAGGTTGGTACGACAGCCACCTCGAGTCTTGCCGAACCAGTTGGCAGATTCGATGTGACATCCGAACCAAGCGTGACCTGATACTGGCCATCAGCGACCGCTGTGGCATCGCCAACAGTCACAACGTCACCGGTTGCATTGTACAGGATGTATTTCACCCGCGCGATTTCAGACTGTGGATAGGCCTGGTCCTTGAAATTCACTATGGCATCGAAAACGGCCTCTTCTCCGACCTTCACCTGTCCTGGTCCATCGAGGACCGTAGTTGCAAGCCGCGGTTCGCTGAATTTTGCCCAGCGGTCTGCCAGGTCGACAAATTGATCATTGTTCTTCAAGACAGCCGTTTTCTCAGTGGTGAAGACCTGATCCAAATAATAGGGACCCGTTCCAACCCAGAAGTGACCATGATCTTCATACCATTGCTTGAAGTTTGCATAGCGCTGGTCAGCTTCCTCCTTGGTAATGTACTGACCCAAAGTAGGCTCATAGGGAATGTAGGATTCACTTGCAGCCTGATCCAGATACTTGGCAAGGATCTCAAGACTGGGTCCACCAACCCAACTGGTGTTTTCGATCTGGGCGTTATCTGCTTTATCCTGAGTATAAGCAAGCTCGCCATTGGCTTCGGCCAGATTTGAGATTGCTAAAATCGGCCAGCTATTCTCACCTGAAAGCCCGAATGGTGAATCAGGCCACAAAGGCAAGATGTTCAATTCGGCGTCTGAATTATAAGAGTCGGTATAGTACTCGATTGTCAGGGGATCCGTGGATGTAATGCGAATACCTTTGAATGACTCAAGGCCCGCGTTAAGGCTCAAGGCGAGCGATTCATCATAGATGGCGCTTTCCGGTTTGGCAGGATCAAATCCCTCGATAATAGACATCACGAAGTCACCAACTGAAATCGGGCTGCCATCGTGCCACTTGACGCTATCGAACAGATCAGCCGGGTAAGTCACACGGCTCATGATATTGGCAGTGGCTCCATCCGGGAATCTCTCGGCGGCGGTGATGAATCTCTGCTCTGTTGCATCCCAATCTGACCAGGCGTCTTCAGGGACATCGACCTGGGGCACGGCCGTCACTTTCAACCAATCCAGGCTCTGATTGATCGGCAAGCCTTCTTTATAATTCAGTTCGGCACTATCAATGCGCTGTGGATATGCCAAACCCGTATACGGGTCAGCCATCAAGCCAGCGCCGCCAATGAAGTTGGAAGTGCCCATGGTGGTCATACGCATCACATGCGCATCCCACACCCAGTTGCTTCCAGCGATCGTGTTCCAAGGCTGAGTGAAGAGGTCGTTCGTGCCAATCTTCATCGTGCCACCTTCCTGATCCTTGAAACGCAGGTTGTAAGGACCGACGTTCGTTGATTCGGGACCTGTGGCGAGGTCGAAGGTGACCTGGACATTCTCGTTGTAAGGCGCGTATTGCTGCTGGTCGATCACCCACACAAACAGGGAGTCTTCCATAGAAAGTTCGAGCGCACGCCTCATCATGTCATCGCGTTCCTCCTTGGAGGCGAAATTACCATTCGCAAGATCATCGC
>DAINRK010000324.1:0-5663 GCA_036741855.1 Anaerolineales bacterium | reverse complement strand
CATCCCGGAGACGTTGTAAACGTGCGCGGCGTCAGCGTTGGGATGGATGATGCAGTTGCGCTGTCGTTCATTGGGACGGGTGTGGATATTTCATTTGGGGAGATTATTGCCAGTGGAGAAGGTGAGTTCACTTACATCGCGGCGTTACCGACCGAGCTTGTGGAAGGTACATACTATTTCCGCGCGGTTACCAGTCATCATTATGTGCTCAGTCCGCCGATCACGGTGTGGGGGACAGCATTTATAGAAGGAGGCGGGCAGGGGCCAAGAGACGAAGACGATGGTTTGCTCGCGCCGATGCCGACTTTTCCACCTGCTGTAATGACTGCGCCTGTAGCTCAAGTACCAGAAGCGACCCCTGCTTCTAATTGGAACGCAATCATCCTTGCTCTGGCAGCTTTGATTGTGATCGGAATAGCCATTGGGTATAGCATAAAGCATAAAAGCAGCCAATAACGGCAGGAAAATATGATGGGAACAGGCCTTTAAAGTCTGTTCCGTTTTGCTTTTATCAGGCACGCCCGGAAATCGTATCAAACTTGCTACTTTAGCGTCTTGTTTCTAACCATCATTTGGTTCATCTGGAATTTGCCGTGATTTTCATTGGAGCCAGGTCAACATGAGACTTACGAACCTCACAAATATCATCATTGAATTAAATAAGTTGATAGACACCGGAAAATACACCTGGATTTCTCCCAGGGATGTTCAACAATATATCGAAACCGGAGAGATCTTTCGCTACATTGCGGATCGCGGAAAAGCCGATGTTGATCTGAGTTTTATCAATGGAAATGTCGAAGCGGAAATTGCCGCTGCCCTAAAAAACCTGCTCTTCAGCGACAGAGTGGAACGAAGGAATTGGGGTGTGGCAAACAATGGCATAAGTTTTCTTCTGGCCTGTGTTACGGAACTAATTCAATCGGGGCTGTGGGTTCAATAGCCTGAATGAATGTAGGGTTTTTGCTTTTTAGGTGCATTGACCGGGCGCGTAATTTTTTACCTCGAAACAGAAGAGTATCACTTGACAGTTACGTTAATAATTTCGCAACGTATTTAATTTATTTCAGGCAGGGGTTTCGCATATATTGAAGCCTATGAAAGCATTTCGAGTTGTGCTTGGTATATTGGCCATCATTCCCATATGGCTTCTTGTAGACTCTGTTTCTAAACCTGCGACGTACGGCGAAGTTACGGTAAGTGAGCTGGCTTATGTGATCTTGGGATCGCCGATTATGATATTGAACCTCTGGGCATGGATAGACCCCGAGATCATCGAAACTTATTTCCCTGGCGTAAAACGCCAAAATAACCAATGATGCTTGCACAAATAGAGATTCTGTTGTATCTTTGTTCCGACAGAATCCGTAGATGATCACACTGACCATTCTTAAGACTTGAAGACAAAGAAAGAGCAACGGTTTTATGTATCAAGCAGTTCTTGCAATTGGTGTCATTGTATTATCTCTGACAGCAGTGTGGTCGATCTCTAAAGCCATTTCTCTTGTTCTTCGCAACCAGGTACGAGAGGGAATCCCATACCTGCTTGCGTTTTTTCTTCTCATTTATTTTGACTTTTATCTGATGCGGTTGCTGCCCTTCGGATGAAACAAGCGTATTACAGGCGTTACAACAAATTTCATACGTCCAAAGTTCTGTAGGGGCTTGTATTTGAGGAGGTTTTCCTGTATGCTTATACAAGATATCGGCGTGTAAGGAGTGTATACGTTGTCCATTTCTTTTGATCATGGAATTCGCTGGACCAGGAACACCTCAAAAAGCCATCCAGTGGAGAAGGTGTTGTATGCACACGGAAATGTCCGTATCACCAACCTGCTGGCCACCTTCGGCGAAAACATCTATTCAATCTGGACCATTGCATCAGCCAGTACGCGTAAAAGACTCACTAAAAGCTGGATACCTCTGGTCGTCATCACCTGTGCGGCCATCTTCATAGGGGAGGGATGGGATAACGGCGTGGAGCAGGCAATGGACGATGGCATAAAGTGGTCACTCGTTATACTTGGCCTCCTTCTGGCAGGCTATGGCCTGTACTTCAATGAACAAACAAAACCGGATTACATCGTTCAACTGAGATTGCCCGGCGGTGAAGTCCAGGCATATACGTCTCAGAGCGAAGAGGAAACTACAAGCATCATCGACGCTTTGAATCAGGCAATTGCAGAAAAAGACCAGTAATAATCAGGATCTCGAAGAATATCCTCGGGATCACCACTGAATCATTTACACTCATAAAAAAGAGTAGGGATTGCCGAAAGGATGTCTCGCTCTTTTTTGATTCTTATTCTGTTTGGATTTTCGAATGAAGGGATATGATTGAATTCCGCAAGAATCGGGTCGACCGGAATTCAGGATGTTCATAGAATCTATCCAGACTCTCAATGAAGGAGGCTTCCATGAACAAACAGGAGTTTCTGATTCTGTATCAATATAACGCCTGGTCAACTGCAAAAATACTCAACGCGGCGTCCAGTGTGAAACAGGAACAATTCCTTGAGCACGTTTCCTTTCCACACAGAAGCCTGCGAGGGACACTTGTCCATACCTTGTTCGCCGAGTGGGTCTGGCGTAAGCGGTGGGAGGGTACTCCGAACAATCCGAGTTGGAAACCGGACGAGTTTCCAGCCTTCGAATCGCTTCGGGCCCGCTGGTCAGACGAGGAATCCAGACTCATGAATTTCGTCGCGAATGTGACGGATGAGAGACTCTCCAGCAAAATCAAATATGTTTCCACTGAGGGATTTCCGCATGAAAGAGTCGTCTGGGAGTGTATGGCTCATCTTGTCAATCACGGTACCCAACATAAAACAGAAGCGGCAGCCATCCTAACAAGCATGGGTTATTCGCCGGGTGACATTGACCTGATCGTGTATTTGAATGAAAGGTGAAATGGCCTAACCCTATGTAAAAATAACAGTCTCCTGGAAGCTATGAATTGAAAGGCGATATAATCAAGACAGCCCACCACGTACAACCTGATGCCAAAATAATTTGTGGAATAGGACTATCTTGTGGATCATGCTGTGTCTACGCTAACAGGCTCAATTCTGGTGGATATCGCCATCGTGTTGATTTTAGTGCTGGCGAATTCCTTCTTTGTGGCTTCTGAGTTTGCGCTTGTCTCCGTACGCAAAACACGGATCGATCAGCTTGCGGCCGGAGGCAACCGCGCTGCATCTGTCGTGCAGCGTGCCGTCCGTGACCTTGATCGTTATATTGCGGCCACACAAGTGGGTATTACTCTCGCTTCTCTATTACTGGGTGGCTTAGGTGAACGGACTCTGGATCCGCTTCTAAGTCCTCTTTTTAGCTGGCTTCCTGATGAATGGTTGGGGGTAACGCGGACGGCGGTGGTGGCAGGCTTTGCTTATTTTATTATGACGGCTCTGCATGTGATTATCGGCGAGTTGATGCCGAAGTCTATTGCCCTCCAAACCACCGAACGGACAGCACTCTGGATTGCCCGACCGATGGCCTTCTTTGCCGTGTTGTTTTCACCTCTGATATGGATGCTCAACGGCATCGGCAATTCCCTCTTGCGCTTGCTGGGTTTTCATGCCGCCGAAGGCCACAGCCAGGTACATTCACCCGAAGAACTCGATATGCTATTCACAGAGTCTCATAAAGGTGGTGAGATCAATCAAACGGAGTTCGAGATTTTACATCGCGTGGTCCGGTTCTCAGATACAACCGCGCGTGCGATCATGGTGCCGCGTTTGGAGATGCAGACATTGCCATCGACGATCATACGTCGCGAGCTCAATGACTTTTTACAAAATCGACCCCATACCCGCATTCCGATCTATGAGGATTCGGTAGATAACATCGTTGGCATTGTCAACTCTAAAGATTTGGAGCATCTGAACAACCAGGAGCTTTCTCACGAACTGGAAGAATTGCAGAAAGCGGTTGCGGATAAGAACAATGGTCAGGGCATGTTGACTGAGATACAGATAGCGGAAGAGAAAACATTGGATCTGATGTCTTTAGCATTGGAGGCGACCTTTGTGCCTGAAACGATCCGGATCGATCGATTGCTTTCTCAGCTTAAGAAACACCGCCAGCAAATCGCCATTGTGATCGATGAATATGGAGGCACGGCCGGGCTCGTGACACTGGCAGATGTGTTGGAAGAGGTGTTTGGCGATTTGCCCGATGAAGAGCAGGAAACAGAACCAGAGATTTTGAGGCGGCCTGATGGCAGCGTCCAACTAGCCGGGGGCGTGAGTATAGATGAAGTGAATGAACGCTTTGGGTTTGGCTTTCCCTCTAATGAGGCTGTGACCATGGCTGGCTTAGTGCTGGATGTCTTAGACCAAACTGCTGCTGTAGGTGACGAAGTGGAAATCAACGGTCTTAGGATCCGGGTCGAGAAAGTGGACCGTTTTCGAATTACCAGGCTGGGGCTTTACTTTCCGGACAAGAAGGCCCATGAGAATGTACCTTCCGGTCAATAGGAAAAGATCGATCGTTTTACAATCCGCTTCTTCTTGGCAGCGTAGGGGTTTTCTTATATGCTTGCATGCATAGTGTTGGCTTCTTAGCACGGCTGTTTTCAGACGACAAAAGGAGAAATAGGAATGAACTGGCAGCAGCTTCGCAGCACCTTCAACGCTCACAACCGCATGGAAACCTTGATTCATATGCTTTCCCTTGCAGAGAGACGCCAGCGCAGGAGGCTGCTTGTCCGTGGCATTATCCGTCAGGACCACCGCTCACGTCGCCGGCGTGTTCACTTCAACAACAATAATCACGAGGGGCGGCGCAGAAGGCTATTACTTTTCATACGAATCGTCTTCTTCTTCATTCTGCTCACTATATCCATCGCTACCGGGCTCCTTACATTCCATATCCATCCTCGTTATGCTGCGCCTTTGTTGTTCATCTACCAGTTGATTATCCTGACGTTCATTCTGTCCAAACCCAGAAAGCGCCAGTGGATCGGGAGCGTGTAATATGTCCCTTGATTCTGAAGATGATGGAATTCGCTGGATCAAAAGCAAACAAAAAGCCCTCCTTGAGGAAAAGGTGCTCTACGAACAGGGGGAAGTGCGAATCACCAACCTGGTCGCCACATTCGGCGCAGACCGTTATTCCATATGGGCCCTCTCCTCGGCTAGAAAGCGTAGAATACCGGAAGAAAGCTGGGCCTCTCTTTTTATGATCATCATTTCTGCTCTCGTGACCGGTGAAGCATGGGATGATGGTAGCCAGAGTGCATTCGACGATGGCATCCAGTGGGCATTGGTTCTTTTGGGTGTCGGTGTTGCGGCGTATGCACTGTATTTAAATGAACGCGCAAAGTCTTCTTATGCAATTCAATTGGATATGGCCTATGGTGGTAAGGTGCGGGCTTATACATCTCAGCACGAAGAGGAAGCTACAAAGATCGTCGACGCTATCAACCAGGCCATCGCCCAAAGGGAATGATCCGAGTAAACATTGTCAATGATGAACTCCAGCAGTGCCGATGTTTATATTAATCTTCCCAAAGAATTCGATGTGTCAACGCTGTTTCCAAACAGAAGCTGCTCGGAATAAAGTACAGGTTCATCTTTCACTATACCTACGGTACCCCAACTCTAAGCTGGGTATCGAGGTCGAGGTTGTTGTACCAGGGGAAGTAATAGGAGGTGGTGAGC
>DAINRK010000323.1:0-5667 GCA_036741855.1 Anaerolineales bacterium | reverse complement strand
GGTAATGCCTGCATTGATCGTATTCTTTAAATAGTTCACTGCATTAAAAAAACGCATTGAAAACGGCGTGACGATATCGCGGGCGATATTCACACCTTGAAGCATAACGTGCACATGTGTGTCGATGAAACCAGGCAGGATAAATCCGCCACCTGCGTCGATTTCATTGATCTGTGCATCAGGCAATTTGATGCCATTCGCATGGCCGACTGAATCAATGCGGTTTTCCTTGACGAGCACCGCCGCGTCAGCCAGTGGTGTCTTCCCTGTGCCATCGATCAATGTACCGTTGCGGATCAGAAAGTTCGTCATGTTGACACCTCTTATTTTGTTTGCAAGATAAATGAGATTGGAGTATGGAAAGTATAGCATGCTTGCAGGGGCAGTCCGAGTCAAGCTGACAGAGATAAAGAAACTGTTCATTAAATACTGCATTGAATTTGTCAGGATTCAGGACCAAGATATTAATGTATGATGTAATGGTTATGCTCTTTTCACATAATTAGATTCGCTAATATTGAGGAACAACCGTTTTTCAAGGGGCGAATCAGCCGGAGATTCCATGTTCAGACGGAAGTTCCTAAGTGTGGTCTTATTAATGGGGATGTTATTCGGCCAAGCTGTCCCGCGCGCGTTGGCGGCAACCTATTGCGATCATGTACAATTTGTATCCGATGTGACCGCCCCGGACGGTTCCTCTTTCGCGCCGGGTGCAGCCTTTACAAAGACCTGGCGCTTGATGAACAGCGGCACATGCACATGGACTACGTCGTATAGCCTTGTGTTGTTCGGCGGGGCTCCCATGGGTGCGCCGCTCTCCGTGAGGGTACCAGTTGATGTGCTGCCAGGGCAGATGGTGGATGTTTCGGTTCCGTTAGTCGCTCCGACGATCAGCGGTCACTACCAGGGCTTATGGAAAATAAGCAATGCATCTGGCGTTCAATTCGGGATGGGCAGTTCGGCGAATGATCCATTCTGGGTGGATATTAATGTAGTTGAGATCAATGCAGTCATCTATGATTTCGTTGCCAACGCTCCTTATGCACAATGGAAAAGTGGCGCGGGCATGTTGCCATTCCCAGGCACAAGCGGCGATAGTCGTGGTTATTCTTTTCAGCTCAATAACCCCCACCTCGAAGATGACTCTTTTGATCCATCACCAGGCCTGCTCACTGTTCCACAAAATAAATACAACGGATACATTCAGGCAACCTATCCTGAATTCCAAATTCAATCCGGTGATAAATTACAAACGCTGGTCAACTGCGAGTTCGGCGCTACGGGTTGTTATGTCACCTTTCGCGTTGATTATTTATTACCGACTGGAGTCCAAAGAACACTCTGGTCCTGGAGGGAAGCACACGATAGACGTTTCTATCGAGCGAACATTGATTTGAGTTCGCTGGCAGGGCAAAAGGTCAGATTCGTTTTCATGCTGCTTTCCACCGGACGGGCCAGCGGTGACCGCGCGATATGGGGATCGCCGCGCATCGTTCGCACTGGAGCGACCCAACCACCCGCGCCTCCTTCCACCCTTACCCCGCTCCCGCCATTGACGCCGACCGCGACACCGATCAATCAACCACCGCCCACTGTCGTGCCTTCCGGCTGTGACAAGGCTTCATTCGTCGCGGATGTCACTGTGCCGGATGGAACCATTTTTTCGCCAGGCGCGGCGTTCACAAAGACCTGGCGTTTGAAAAATGCAGGTCGTTGCCCCTGGACGACTGCGTACAAATTCCTCTTCTATAGTGGCGAACAGATGAGCGCGCCAACTTCGATCAATATTCCCTGGAATGTCGCACCGGGTGCAACAGTGGATCTTACCGTCAACATGGTTGCTCCTGGCTCACCCGGAAAATTCCGCGGTCACTGGATTCTCAGCAATGCCAGCGGCGCGTTATTTGGCATCGGTGCTGATGCGTCCATGCCCATCTGGGTGGAAATTAACGTTGCAGGTGCCTCACCGATTGGCAGCGGATATGACTTTGTCGCGAACGTTTGCTCAGCCCAGTGGAAGAGCGGGGCTGGCATTCTCCCTTGCCCCGGCACAGATGGCAGCGCTGGTGGCTTTGTCTTTATTCAGGACGCGCCCAAGTTGGAAGATGGTTCCACCGGCGCGCCCGCTTTGTTGACCTTCCCGCAGAATAGATTCAACGGTTATATACAGGGACTCTATCCCACGTTCACGGTTCAGCCGGGTGACCGTTTCCAAACAACTGCTGGCTGCGACTTTGGAGCAAGTTGTTACGTCACATTCCGTCTTGATTACATGACTGCTAATGGAGCGATCAAAACCTTCTGGTCCTGGCGAGAACAAAATGACAAGCGCTACTACACTGCAAATGTTGATTTAAGTCCGCTGGCGGGGCAAAGTGTACGCTTCATGCTCACTATCCTTGCAACAGGCTCGGCGACGAATGATCGCGCTTTGTGGGGGGCGCCGCGTATTGTCCGGGTGGGAGGCGTTCTTCCAACGATCACGCCTGTACCACCAACCAATAATTGGCCGACATACATCAACTCAACCTATGGCTTCCAGTTCAAATATCCACCACAGTCTGAATTCTTATTTGAATCGCCTGCGAGAGTAGTTATTAGAATGCCAATCGTTCCGGGTACAAATCTTGTAGAAAAATATTTGGATCTACAAGTTCTTGAAAATGTGGAAACCTGTGCTCCGCCTTTCGTGGGCGCATCAGGGAATCGCGAAACAGTCGTGATCAATGGAATCACATTCTTCAAGGATATCGGAGAAGACGCCGGCGGAGGTCAGATCCACAAGTGGACAGGTTACGCAACAACTCGAGGTAATATCTGTGTGAGCTTCCTGTTTGTCCTACATTCGGGCAACCCGGGTAACTACGATCCGCCCAGACCCATTTACGATGAAGCGGCGGAGTCTGCTGTGTTCCTACAGATGATGTCGACATTTGTATGGCTTGCACCTACTCCTACACCTACCCAAACACCCACACCGATTCCTCCAACGGCTACACCGACATCTCCTACCGGCGATTGGTTGACCTACACCAACACCTATTACGGCTTCCAATTCCAGTATCCCCCTCGCCTCGAGGACATACCCAGCCAGGATAACAATTACGTGCGCATTAATTTGTCCATCCAGGGCGGCACGAACCTGGGAGAAAAATATCTCGAAGCCTATGTCAGAGAGAATTTGGTCACGTGTCAGACTTCGTTGCCGACGAATCGACCATCTGAGATGGTAACAATAAACGGTATCCCCTTCGTAAAACAGACCGGAATGGAACCTGCCGCGGGTAATCTTTATGAATGGGTAGCTTATTCTACACTCAGAAATAACGCCTGCGTCAGCCTGGACTTTATCCTGCACTCTACCAACCCGGACAATTCCGCCACGCCGCCGCCCGTCTTTGACCATGCGGCTGAGTCGGCCGTTTTTGACTTGATCATTTCAACCTTCACCTGGTTGCCCGCGACACCCATTCCCTCTCCAACTGCGACGGTCGCCACACCTGCACCTGTAACGATGACGGCTCTGGTCGAGGCATTGAACGCGCGAAATTATGATCTGTTGAAAACCATGATGAATCAAACTTTTGTCTTCGGTTTCTGGGGATCTCAAGGGTATGCAACCACGCCTGAACTAGCTATTGAAACGTTGAAGACAAATTACCTTGGCCCAACTACGCATCTCACCCCTGACCCAAGCAAGGATCTGGTTGCGCTATTGGGTGGCCTTGATCCGTACGAGCTCATGGGATTTAACTCCACCAACGCACAGGTGCTCTTTGTCTCTGGATGGGGCCCGGCTGGCACTGACGAAGCCATCCTTTATCTGAATCGTTGGCCAGATGGCAGTCTCTTCTGGCACGGAGTCATTATCGCACCCGGTGGATTTGTACACCCCTGATACCCACGTCAAATCAATAGAAGCATCCTACCGATTTCGCCCCTCTCCCAAAAGAGAGGGGCTGCTTTATATTAAGTGCATCGCCGATTTTATAGAGATTAGGGCTATACTATCGAAAAAATACTTCATAAGGGATTATATCTATGAATGGGCTTCGGATCAACAAAGATACACAACTGGAACCTAAGGTGTACGTATTACCTGAAGGTATTACGATTGATTCAGACAATCTGACCTTGGATGGTCAGGGGGCGACAATCATAGGAACGGATAAAACTGGTGAAGGGATAAGAGCTTCCGGCAAAAAAAACATAGTCATAAAAAACCTTCGCGTTATGAATTATTATCATGGGGTTTCAGTGAAACAGTCGAAGGACATAGAAATCTATAACTGTACGGTTACCAGCACAGCCGAAACACCATCTAACACTCTATTTCTAGACATATGGAAAACAGCAGATGATTCGTACGGAGGTGCCATTTTTCTTGAGCATGTAACCGATGCAAATATCCATGACAATGATTTGCAACATCAGATGAATGGACTTCTTAGCTATCAATGCAAAAGGCTTGAAGTAAGGAAGAACATCGCTAATTACTGCAGTGGCTATGGCTTTCATTTATTTGAAACGTCTGACAGCACCTTTGAAGATAATTATGCCGATTACTGTTGCAGATATTATCTAAGCAATAGCAGCTCACATCTGGGAGCGGATGCTACGGGATTTCTTATCATCTATAAATCATGCAACAACATTTTCAGAAAAAATTATGCCCGATTGGGCGGTGATGGATTCTTTCTCGCGGGTTTGACACCCGATGGAATCGATGTCGGATGCAATAACAATTTATTTGAAGAGAATGATGCATCCCATAGTCCAAACAACGCATTTGAAGGAGTATTTAGTAAAGGGAATATCTATCAGCAAAATAAGGCGAATCATTCCAACTACGGATTTTGGTTGGGATTTTCAAGCGACTGCACTTTGAAAGACAATCAGATTTACAACAACCGCCAGGCTGGGATCGCTGTGGAGAATGGCATCAACTTCAAGGTGCTGAATAATGATATCCAAAACAATGCGCATGGTATTCTGATTTGGACTCGCTCTTACGATTTTCTAAAAAAGGTACATGGGATGAATGAGACTAGCCGGGACTGGCTGATCGAAAGAAACAAGTTGATTCAAAACAAAAAAGCGATTCGCATCGCCGCCAATCAGAATCACGGAATAAGAGCCTTGGATGGAGAACTGTCACCCGTCACTCCCAATAATCACACGATCCACAATAACGAAATTCGCGGCAACATGATTGGCATAGAGTTGGAAAAGACCAAACGCACACGACTGAATCAGAATCTGTTGGATAACCTTATTGCTGATTTTGATGATAAATGATAGTAGGGATTGAGCATAAACAAAAGGAGATTGAATGAGCGAATCAACTGTGCGGGGCGTTTTTTTATACAACAAACGCCCATCAAAATCAAGCCCGCTCTGTGTAAGGAACTTGATTGTTTAGCCTGAACCATTCAAGGTGGTTAATGGAAAATTGGGCAGGGATTTCGCTGCCCACCGAGTGAGTATAGAACTTTGAAACGGTAAAGCAGGGGGCGAGATGGTCTCGGGCTCTTTTGTTCCCAACCCTTGACTTAAATCGTATACGATATTATGATTTTATCCATAATCGTATACGATTTGCTTTATGAGCCAATCATCTCCCGTTGTCACGAACCAATCCATTGCTGACGCCCTGCGCGTCGAGAT
>DAINRK010000322.1:0-5675 GCA_036741855.1 Anaerolineales bacterium | reverse complement strand
TTTCGAAGGTGAACTCCCTATCGCAATCGACGGAAAGCCCTTACTCATGAACTTGTCGAGCATGAATTCGGTGCCTTTGAGTTTGCCCGAGGCAACTTCAAGCCAGGCGCGCGAAAGCAAAACGGCAATCAGGGAAATGAACGCGCCAACGGATGCTCCCAACAAAACAAGACCAGCCGCTTTTCCGGTCAGTGGATCCTGTAACCAGTTATGCACAGACTCGAGCATGATCCCTCCGAACGCGCCGCCAAGGAATCCGCCTAACATGCCCTTCCAAGCCTGAGTCTTGCCAACCACACCTTCAGCCAGTCCAATCAGCAGACCGAATACTCCCCAGCCAAGTGCCCGACCGATCACTCCAGCTCCGACAAATTGAAACAAGTATTCACTCAGAGGCAGACCGATCGCGCCGGCCCCCATGCCTAGTAAACCGCTAAATAGGCCTGATCTCAATGCCTGCACAGGATTCCGTGTCAATGCACCTTCAGTGAGTCCGATAAACAAACCAACGCTCAAACCAATCAATGCACCCACCAGTGCTTCACTCATGTATAGGTTCGAGGAAAACGAGAGACCAAGCAAGTCACTGACCTGCCAGCCCACCAATCCTCCAATCGCTCCGAGCAGCGCGTAATAGTAGGAACGCATACGTCTATTCATAGGGGGAACCTCCTTCTGATTCGACTTCAATCTTTTGTAAATTTTGCCAACGGACAACGCTGCGCCCGAGGGCTCCATCCATTTCATGAAAACCGAAATAACGAGTAGGATCAAAAGTACCGTCTACCTGACGAATGAAGAATCCAGCGACCGATGAGAATGGCTCCACCACCAATGCCACCTGCCAGGGTTCTGGAAAAAAGTTGCGATGAAGGAAAGTGTCGTAGTGAGAAAGAAAAACTCCCATGCGTGGATGTGTGTGGAACCATCCAACAATCTTTTCGCCCTCAAAACGTTTGTCTATCTGATCGTGAAGGTCTACCAGCGTATCCTGAGTAAAAGTCAAATAGACACTGCCCTGCCTGGTATGGCGAGCAGGAAGCACATGCTTTACAACAATGAACTGTTCGCCGGTCTGCTCATCCTCGCACCATTGACCGATGAGTACTCCGCCAACTTCCACATCCGCACTGCACGCGTGGACGCAGATGCGAATGTAAGCCGGTCGTGTGACAAAGATAGAAACGGATGGTCGAAGTCCAAAGTTATCGTATGGCGAATCCCAACGCTGTGAAAACTCCAACGGCAGCGGCGCGGTTTCAGGTTGATTTGTTTCAGCAGGTGCAATGCGAATTTTGAATCCAGGCATGAAGGTTCTCTTCGTGATCACTAATATGTCGACTCTGAGTGAGCGTTCGTTGCGATCGAAGAGTCTCCCACATTGGCTGGAGATTCTTCGCTCAGAATGACGTTCTGTATAGATAAATAGCGCGGGTCGCTCTGGTGCGCCAAAGCGACCCGCGTTAGGAAAACTACCCCGCAGTGACGTCCGCCGTCATCATCAGACGGTCGCCTTCGGGAATTCCAGCTTGAGACAAAGTCTCTTCCTCTTTCAATTCGCGACCCAGGGCCTTGCTGTCCAAACGATAGGCCATAGGGCGGCCGTCAGGACCAGTGACCGGGAGCTCAAGTGAAGTCGTCAGCTCAGGGAGCAACTCCTTCACCGGTACCTCAGCGGGCACCTCAGCATTGCGGCTACCTCCAGAGGGAAGCACGATCGTAACAGGAATGTCTGCCATTTTTTTACTCCTTTCTAAGAGTGGGTGTGGTGCCTTGTCAAATAACCCGCGTTTGCGGGAACACCACATGAGTGAAGAACGTTCCGCTTTTGCATATGCAGTGCGCACAGGTTATCGCAAATGAATCTTGGGTTTCTTCTTCGCCGGTGTTTCCGGCTTAAGTTTCACTTGCGCTTTTGGTTTGTTTTTTCCGGAATCAGTGGAAATGAGTTTTACACGCTCCGGTCTTAACAGTTCACGGTGGTCAACCGGGAAAATGTCCGGGTGAGTCTTGCGATATTCACGAGACCAGCGTGCGGCCTCTGCATCCCATGGGAAAGGTGGCTTGGTGGGATCATCGTGATAATTCTTGAACTGAAGCATCTCACCCAGCATTACAACGAGACGATCAAGAGAGCGGCTTGCAGCCCACCAGGCTGCGTCGATACAAACGCTGCCATTAATGTGGTTGATATTGGGATGCCAGATCGGTGTAAGCCACTTCATTCCTGGCCAGCGTTGTGGATATTGATTATGCAAATAGATCTCGACCTGATGGTGCTCACCATATTTCGGGTTGCCCTGACGATCCACACTTGTGATACTTTTGCACTTAAATGTTACGATGTATCTTTCAGGTGGAATATTGGGGTTAGGCGTAGAAGCACTGAAGGAGATCAGGTCGCTGCGTGAGGATAGTTCTCTCATCAATTCATAATCGCCTCGCAAACGTCTCATGCGCGGAGTATCTGCAACAGACATAGAGCCTGCGGTGATATCAGCGGTCAACATCAAACGATCATTATCCGGGATGCCAGCATCTGCCAGGGTCTCATCTTCCTTGAGTTCGCGTCCAAGAGCCTTACTGTCCATTCGGTATGCCATCGGGCGCCCATCGGGTCCAATCGTTGGAAGTTTCAACATTGAGATAAGCTCGGTCATCAAATCTCGAACCGCCACATCACTGGGCACTTCAGCAGTGCGAGCGCCGCCACTTGGTAGAACAAAAGTTACAGTCAAATCAGCCATGTTTTAGACCTCCCATCAATTATTTAGGTGCGGAACCTGGCATATGCCGGTAATCGCCCAACAATCTGCATGATGTAATGTATGGCATACTTTGCATTCCTCAACTCCGCGTGGATCTGTACGGGAGACTGCATCCAGGCAGTATGGACAACGATGTTCCTCGACAATTGCAAACTGAATTTGCGGCTTGCGACGAGAACGTCTACGTTTTGGCTTCACCACAGGGTCTTTAACTTTTTTCGCTTCTCTCAGGACCGTGGAGCGGCTTCCGTTATTTGAGCGTGTACCAGGCTGAGGTATTGGACTCGGACTCAGATGGGCGGTCCCATTAGCAGATCGTTGAACGTGTGCCCGTCCATTCGATATGGATGTTGACCTTCTACCTCGTCGGGAACGAGTCGGTGATCTGGGACTTGGAGTGGGCAGCGGTGCCACTTCAACAATTTCAACAGGTTGTGCCGTAACTGTTGGCGTGGCGTAACGCCAGGCATGAAGAGAAAGTATCATCATCAATATACTGATCTCGAGATGTACCAGATCAGCTCCATCCATTTTGCTGACATCCAATAATGGACGCGAGCCAATTTGCAAAGCCTGAATTTGTTCCGGGATGTTCTGATTGAGATCGATCTCCTGAATCTGTTCTGCTATTTTCTTTTCGAGTTTTATTGGTCCAATGCCAAGCACCCAGTTGGTAAGGGCACCGATCATGACCATCCCGAGGACAGTCACAGATACCGCGATAAGAAAACAGACGAACCAATCTCGTTTGCTCAGCAGAATTCTTGACCCGAAGCCCGCAATCAATCCCAGACTGGCATCAGCAAAAAAGGTGGATAAGAGAAGAGGAAAATTGGTTTCCTGCTTGAAGAGAAGTACGGTCCATAACACAGCCGCGGTGATCAACAGCAAAAGCAAAACCAACTTGCGAAATAAGTTATCCTGCACTCTTGCTGAGGATGAAGTATCTACAGGAGTCATTGGGCCCATCGTTGCCGCACGCATTGCCATGATTGATAGCCTATAGCTTGCAAACTTTTACACGACCGCGGCCAAATTTTGAAATAAGACCGTTTGAGCGCTCAATGCTCTTGTAACGAATACGAGTGGAAGTTGGTTCTGAAACTTTCTTTGGTTTGACCGTGTCTATTTTGTTTTGCTTCAATTTAATTTGCCCGGATGCAGACTTTACTGCGGCAGGGCCTTTAGGAGAATCTTCTTTGATGCGAATGCGGCTTCGAACCGAACTGGTTGAAGAATCTATTGAATGAACTTCACTCTTAAGGCGAATACGTTCAGCGATTGGCTGCGTCTTTTCAGGCGCGTTATTTTCAAAGTGACGAAAATGCAATGCCTCAGGCAAATCACCCGTCAATTCATAAAAACGATATTCCAGTCCATTTTGCGCGCGTAAAATGTGCAGTGGAGGCACACCTACGCTGCTCAACGTCCGATGTAAAAAGTTTTCATCACCTGTGATCTGATGCGTGAACTGTGCATCGCGCAACAGCCCACACGTGGGGCAGTGACCAGCTTCAAAAGTAATCTCACTCAAAGGTCGCAGCACCTGCTCGACCGTATGACAATTCGCACACTCGAGAGACGTGATTAGTTCCTGGTCGAGTTCGATGACAGCCTGTGCTCCAAGATCAGAATGGGCAATGCGCAGCAGGTCTTGAAGTGTTGTCCGTTCAGCACGTGCTGGCAATTCTGTGATTTCCCCATAAGCCCAGTGACTCTCGCACTCCTCGCGGGGCACATAAGCAGTTGTGTGCATCATATTGGTCAGACCATTGAAATGCACGACCTTGCCCGGCTCAACTGTCATGTCATGAATAAGCTTCAATGCTTCCTGCGATTGCATTCCGCCAATGATTGAAGCAATGGTCGGGGTGGTAGGAACTTTTCCGAGCAACACATTTTGCCGTGCCAGCAATTGACAGGAATAGCGTAAAGAAAGATCGCGAAGAGCCTGTTCGGTAAGCGTACATTCATAACAGGCTCCCTCACCAGGCTTAAATACGCGCATCAAACCAAGTAATTCCTGAATGGCACCGTCCACCCAGGGCTTATTCATCCAGTAACAAAATCGATTGACGGCCAGGCGGGCTTCACGGTTATCCAAACAACCAATGATCGCATCCATACGGCGGAAAACTCCCAGTCCAAGGCCCGTGGTTACATCAGCATTCAAATATTGGATATGAACTTCAGGATTAATGGATTTGGCGCGCGCGGCAACCACTTCCGCTTTACTGCGGTTGTTATCTGTTTCACGAAACAATACCGAGCGACTGAGATTGGCAGCCTCGATCTTATCGAAATCAATAACAAAGATGTTCCCCACACCCATTAAGGCCAGGTTCTTAATTACTTCATTTCCAAGCGCTCCAGCTCCAATCACGAGTACCTTGGCCTTTTGCACCTTCTCACGCTCCCACCAGGAAATGAACTCAAACGTGCCCAGACGATCCTTCTGTAGATTGGGGATGTGGATAGGCTTTTCCGGTGACACAGGTATCCGGCGAGGTCCCGTGTGAGGCTCATTGGTTGCGGAACGCTGTGCCTGACTCGTGGCATCACCAGCCAGCACTTTTGCCTGAGTAATGTTAGTCTCATCGATCTTGCGCGCGAACCAGCCAACGTGCCGGCGAGATTCGATTAGGCGATGATCTTCAAGGGATTTCAAGGCTTCTCGTAGCGTGGCCCGGCTGATGCCGAGGATATTGATCAACTCGCGCTCAGGAGGGAGCTGCCCCCCCTGTTCCAGTGTCCCATCCAATAGAGAAGCGGCTAATTTTCCAGCCGCAGTCTCTGCCAGGGATTTGTGGGAGATCTTTTGTATTTTCATGGTTTTCTCGTGGTATGGTGGTCAGACCAGTGTATTTGCACCAGTATATCAGTTTCAAGACCAAAGTCAACTGGCTT
>DAINRK010000321.1:0-5676 GCA_036741855.1 Anaerolineales bacterium | reverse complement strand
CCTCTTTAATTCCGACAAATTTTCAGGCGGGACGGGCTCCTCGATCCATGCCAGGCGGAATTTCTCCAGTTTGTTTGCCATCAAAATGGCTGTAGCCGGGTTAAAGCGACCGTGCATTTCCAGCATAATATCGCGATCCGGCCCAATGGCATCCCGAACAGCGGCAACCAAATCCACTGCACGCGCCTGCTCGTCCAATGTTAGTTCATAACGCCCTGCTCCAAAGGGATCAAGCTTAAGCGCCAGATAACCACGTTCCACCACACGCAGAGCGGCTTCGTGGAACATTTGTGGCGTGCGTTCCACTGTATACCAGCCATTAGCATACGCCTTGATGCGGTCTCGAACCGCACCACCCATCAAACGGTAGCAAGGAAGACCCAGCGATTTCCCGATAATATCCCAGCAAGCCATTTCAATGATCGAAACAGCAGACATGGTGATTTCGCCCATGCGTCCGAAGTCACCAATCATCATCTTGGAGACAAGGTCTTCGATATCAAACGGATCATGCCCGATGACATAGCGCGGCATGGCCTCACTGAGGTAACCCAACAACGCGTTGGTACGGTTGGCAAGACGAACTTCACCCAAACCGTAAAGTCCGCCATCCGTTTCAACCTTGACGAAGGTTAGATTTCGCCACGGAGTTCCCAACACAAGAGGGGTCACTGCGGTAATTTTCATTGAAGTCATTCCTGTGGTGTAAGCCAGATTTTGGATATGGGTGCTCCATGCAATAATTTTTCAAAACAGGCTGTGCCGTTTTCTAGCAGTTCAACTTGTGTCCATGTGTCCTCAAGCATGATCCGCTTTTCAGCAAGCGCTTTGAGAGCGTTATCAAAATCAATTGGCGTATATGCAAACGATCCATAGGTGGCAATTTCCCGGCGTATGAAGTCGTTCACGGGCAAAGTTGTATCTGACTCGTGAAGACCGATCCAGACAATACGCCCACCGGCTCGCACGACATGAGCACATCCCTGCCGTGTCGCCGAGGCGCCAACAGCATCAACCACGATATCTACCGGTTGGGACTCAAGCGCCTCGAATGTCGCCGGAATAGCTCCCAGTTTCTCCGCCATCGCCAGGCGTTCCGCATTTAAGTCGATGCAAAATATCTGACTTATTCCTCGATCTACCAGTGCCTGAATAACCATGAGTCCGATTGGACCCGCACCAACTACGAGACCTTGTTCGTCTGGTGCAGGCATGGCGAGAGCTGCAGCATGAATAGCGCATGCCGCGGGTTCGACCAATGCAGCTATAGTGAGCGGGAGTTCAGGCGGAATCATAAATACGGCGTCCGCACGTATCGCTACGAATTCCGCATTGCTTCCTGGTAAGTGAGCGCCCAACAGTTTACGATTTGGACATAACTGTTGTCTCCCTCTCAAGCAGTAGCGACACTGCCTGCAACTCACGAGTGGATTTGCCGTGACCGCTGCTCCCACTTTCAAATCAGCACGATCTACAGCATTTCCAATCGCCTCGATATGACCGCTGAACTCGTGTCCCATAATTAAGGGTGGCTGACGAAGAGAGTTTTTCCCTTCGTAACCGCTTAACTCTGAACCACAGATACCAGAATAAGCGACACGGATACGCACTTCGTCAGGCTGAAGAACAGGAATCGGAACCTGGCGCATGTTCATTTGCAGCGGTGCTTCATAAACGAGGGCAAACATCGTCGAATTCATTAAAACTTCCTTGCTTTCTTAGTGTGCAAACATAATGCTCATGCCGCCATCAATCACGAGTTCGGCTCCGGTGATAAAGCTTGCCTCATCGCTCGCGACAAAGGCCACAAAATTTGCAATTTCCTCTGGTGTACCGATGCGGTGAAGAGGCTGGAAGCTCAGCACTCGATCTTCCGCGGCTTTGGGATCAGCTTGCTGATCAAACCAACCCTGAACCAGTGCCGTTCTCACCCACCCGGGACAAATTGCGTTGACGCGAATATTATAAGGGGCATAATCGAGCGCCAGGTTTCGTGTTAAGCCGACAAGAGCAGACTTTGCAGCAGCATATGGGAAGTGTTTTGGGGCAGTGATCCGTGCATGAACGCTGGCAATATTGATGATCGAGCCGGCTCTTGCAGCCTTCATTGAAGGAAGCACATGCTTACAGCATAGCCAGGCTCCTTTTACATCGACGTTCATCGCGTTGTCCCAATCAGCTTCCGACATCGTAGTGGCATCATAATAAAAGTTTTTGCCAGCGTTATTCACGAGAATATCGACCCGCCCAAAACGATCGATTGTCCGGCTGACTGCCGCTTGAACATCCGTCTCACGCGTAATATCTGTTTGGATGGCTAGGGCCTGGCAATCCTGCTTCAGAAGTTCTTCCACCGTGCGTTGAGCGCTTTCAAGATCAATCTCAGCGAGTGCAACCATCGCACCTTCGTGCGCCATCTTCTGCGCGATCGCCTGCCCAATTCCGCGCCCAGCTCCCGTAATAAATGCAACTTTGTTTTCCAAACGAGCGCCCATGTGTCGTTACTCCCGAATAATCAGTTTTGTTTATCGATGATACTCCCCCCGTTCTCTGCACGTAGTTCGATGGTGAGATAGTTGTGGGAAGTGCCATAATCAGATTGCCAAGGCATATTGTAATACGCGCCTTGGCAATTTGATTCAGCAGGCATAACACATCAGGTGTAAAAGACTATGTGGGCTTATCGAGCTGGCTTGAAAAAGAGTACGAACCAGCCCTGACATCAAAAACTGCAGACCCATTTTGCGTGCGCAAGAAAGTTATCCCTCCTACTTTTTCAACAGGGTGCCCATTTTCAGTAACATGAGACGCATCCTTCGCAGGTACATAAATAGTTGCGCTGGTATTTGGAGGAATCATAATCTGCCAGTCAAATGCCCCATTTTCTTGCCTCCAGGCACTTCGAATCATTCCATACATCGAATGCAGTTCAGCAGTTGCGTAGGTCAATCCCCCGCCAGGAAGTGGATGCATGATGATATGTTTGTATCCGGGCTGATCCGGGTCCAGATCAATTCCGCCGGTGACAGCATACATCCACGCGCCGACGGCGCCATACGCGTAATGATTGAATGAGTTCATGCTGGGATCTTGAAAACCCTTGTCATGTGTCCAGCCGTCCCATCGTTCCCAGATGGTGGTTGCCCCTTGTGTCACCGAATAAAGCCAGGAGGGCCAGGTGGTCTGTTTGAGCAGAGCATACGCGGTATCTAAATGACCCATCTTACTCAAAACGGCATTGATATAGGGCGTCCCGACAAAACCTGTGCTGAGATGATTATCCCGTTCGCGAATATTTCGCACAAGTTCAGCGGCAGCCAAATGACGCAGTTCCTGGGGAAGCAATTCGAACTCAAGTGCCAGGACATAGGAGGTTTGAGTGCCTCCTTCTATTTTTCCATCTTCACGGACGAAGCGTTGGATAAAAGCATGACGGGCTTTTTCCGACAAATCACTATAACGTATGGAATCTTCCTCTTTTCCCAAAATGCGCGCGATGTTTACGAGTAGACGAGAACTATATGCATAAAAAGCGGTCCCTATCAATTCCTTGGAGGTTCCGCCCTCGCGCCCATCACTGCCATCTAGAGCAAGCCAATCGCCAAAACCATGCCAGCCTGTATATTCTGCATAACAGCGCAAGCCATTCTTGCTGGTCTCGGAAAGAAACTCGATGAAACGTTGCATCGATTCATAACGCGCTTCCAGCAAACTGACATCGCCGTAGCAAAGATAAATCGTCCAGGGGACAATGACACCAGCGTCGGCCCAGGCCGGTCCCCCATCACCGATCGACCAGGCTGACGGGTTCGGAGCTACTGCGGGATATTCCCCATCAGGATATTGGGCATCTTCCAGGTCACGCGCCCACTTCGTAAAAAAACTGGCAACGTTCATATTGAAGGCCGCGGTGCGAATAAAGACTTGCGCGTCTCCCGTCCAACCCAGGCGTTCATCTCTTTGCGGGCAGTCCGTGGGAACATCTACGAAGTTTCCCTTCTGTCCCCAGACGATATTATGCTGGAGTTGGTTGATTAATGGATCAGAACACTCAAACATACCAGTTGATGGCATCTCAGAATGGATGACAAATCCAATAATCGTCTCCTCCGTTGGGACACCGGGAAAGCCTAACAGTTCGACATAACGGAATCCGTGAAAGAGAAAATGCGGCTCCCACACTTCTTCGCCTTCTCCCTTTAACGTGTAATGGTCTGTATTACGCGCCGTACGAAGATTCGTCGTATACAGCGTTCCGTCCGGATTGAGAGTTTCTGCATAGCGAATGGTGACTGTCCTTCCTTTCTCCCCGCGAACACACAATCGTACCCAGCCGACCATATTCTGACCCATATCAAAAATCCAACGCGGGTTAACAAAATCTGGGATTTGACGGATTTTCAATGGTCTCAATGCTTCCTGACGTTTTACTGTGGGTCCATTTGTGGCCACCAGAGCAGCATCATGATCAGCAATAACCTCGGCTGACCACCAACGGCGATCATCGTAGCCAGCTCTATCCCATCCGGTCAATTCTCGCCTTGCATCGTAACTCTCTCCCATTAACATGTCCGATTCAAGGATCGGACCAGTGGTAACCTTCCAGGTATTATCAGTTGCAATGATTTCTTTACTACCATCAGAATAGATAAGAACGATCTGTGCCAGAAATTGAGGCCGATCGGCATAACGCTGCCGTCCGACCCAGGCAATATGACCTACACCCCAGCCATCACCAAGGATTGCACCGAAGGCATTGGGACCCTGTTGTTGGAGGAGTTCAGTCATATCGTAGACCTGGTATTGAATATGTTTGCAGTAATCTGTCCAGCCCGGGGTGAGTAGCGCCTCCCCGATACGAACGCCATTTAAATAACATTCGTACAAGCCAATCGCAGTTGCGTACAGCCTTGCAGTGACCAACTCTTTCTGAAGTGTAAATTCTTTGCGCAAATATGGAGATGGGCTAGAAGTTCTGGGCCCACCAAAAAAAGAAGCTCCAATCCATTGCGCTTCCCAATCATTACGCTCCAGTAAACCCATTTCCCACCAGGCTAAAGAGCTTTCAGTTTCTTCGCCGGCCTCATCCCACACACGAACTTTCCAGTAGACGCGCTGACCAGAGCCAAGCGACGGTCCGCCATAAGGCACGTGAATAGATTGATCAGATTGGATCTTGCCGCTGTCCCATAAAAGACTTGCATCCATATCTAACTCCGCCTCGGATGGCGCAAGGAGGATCTGATAAGCGGTTTGCCTCGCGCCGCGTCGCTCGCTTTGCAACTGCCAGCTTAAACGAGGTTGAAGTACATCGATACCAAGAGGATTTGTTTGATATTCGCAGGTGAGGTGGGAAATCGTTGTCATATCACATATTTAGGTTTTCTGAAGATTATGAAATTTATGCTATAGCTCATAGCGCAATGTGTTAATTTAAGAAACTTCAGCCCTTGATCGCGCCAGCCGTCATACCCGAAACGATCTGCCGTTGGAAGAACAAGAACATGATGAGAGGCAGAATCGTGATGACCAGAACATCCGCAAAGAGCAAATTCCACTGGGAGCTGAACTGGCTAATAAAGCTGAACAGCGTCAACTGGGCAGTGACGTTCTCGTTACCAGGCAGGAAGTAGAGCGGTCCGGTGAAGTCGTTGTAAATGCCAACGGCCGAGGTTA
>DAINRK010000320.1:4249-5686 GCA_036741855.1 Anaerolineales bacterium | reverse complement strand
GCTTGATTCTGACCCTTCGATCCGCTGGCAGGCGATGCGAGACTTGACCGATGCACCTGACGAGGAGGTCGCGGCCGAGCGCACGAAGGTCGCGACGGATGGCTGGGGAGCCCGATGGCTTGCCAGCCAGGGGGGTGATGGTTACTGGGGCGCGGGCACTTCCAACCCCGAGTGGGTATCCCTCCAGACTTTGCTGTTGTTGCGCGACATGGGGCTGGACCCCACCAGCGAGGAAGCTCAGCGCGCAGTCGCCCGTGTCCGTGACAACGTGACGTGGCGGGGTGTGTTGCCTCAGGACGCTGCCTGGCACGGCAAGCCGCTCTTTGCAGGTGAGGTCGAGCCGTGCATCAACGGAAGGGTCGTGGCGGTCGGCTCGTATTTCGGTCAGGATGTGCAGAGCATTGTCGATCGGCTCCTGGGCGAGCAGATGACCGATGGCGGGTGGAACTGCGAACAGGAACGCGGCTCAACCCGCGGGTCCTTCCACACCACGATCTGTGTCCTCGAGGGCTTCTGGAGTACGAGCGGGCCACAGGCGGCTCGCCGTCAGTAACGGCCGGCCGTGAGCGAGGGCAAGAGTTCCTCCTCGAGCGCCGCATGCTTCGCCGCCTTTCGACTGGCGAAGTGATCGACCTGGCCTGGACCCAATTCTCGTTCCCAACCGGCTATCACTACGACATTCTGCGTGGGCTCGAGTACTTGCGCAGCGCGGGGGTCACGCCAGACCCGCGTCTGGCCGAGGCGATCGACCTCGTCGCGTCCAAGCGCGACGCGGATGGCCGCTGGCCGCTGGAGAACGTGCACCCCGATGAGCTGGACGCAGAGCCGGGCGCGGTTGAGGGCCGGCCAAGCCGGTGGAACACGCTGCGCGCTCTACGAGTGTTGGACTGGTATTCAGCACGAGGCTAACGCAGATGTCGTGACCATAAAACCCTGCCCCACGTATAACCACCGTCGCCTAAGACCTGCCGGGTAACAGCGAAGGTCTGGTCTGGCAAAAAGCTAACAAACCAAGAAACGCTTCCCCCCACTTCCGCGCAGCGCAAAGCGTTCAATATTAACCTTCCCCATCCTGACTGCCGGAAAGGGTATGCCGAAGGATGGGGAGGATGTTCTTGTTGTATGCTTTACGTGGAGAAAGTAGTTGAGCTATCAGTAGCTCCACGAAAGGGCAATCGCCAGGATGAGCGGGTGGTAAAGGGCGCGCTGGCAGGTGCTATAATATTTTCAGCGAAATTAATCTCGAAATGATTTGGGATTTTATACCGACCGCCCATAAGGAATTATGCGGGCTGTATAATCTCTAGTTGGGCCGCTTGCTAGACGATAGCCACGACCATGACGCAAAATTCCAGCAAGCTAAATATCCCATGGAAGCTACTGCTCTTCAGACTCTTCGTCGGCGGCATTGTTACAGTGTACGGGCCTTATTCTATC
>DAINRK010000320.1:0-4239 GCA_036741855.1 Anaerolineales bacterium | reverse complement strand
GTCACGCGCCGAGCCGACGGGGGCCGCAGCAGATCCCGGAACCGGCGTCGCTCCTGTTAAGTGGGCTGGCAGTGATCGGCACGGTATTGATTCTCGTCGGCCTTAGCGTCTATGTGCGCTGTGTGTGGGATTTTGCCTTCGTCGGCCCGGTGGACGCTTCGCAAACGCTCGTCGCGCGTGGCACATGCAAATTCGTGCGGAATCCCATGTACCTCGGCTTAGTGATGATCCTGCTGGGCGAGAGCCTGCTGTTTCGGTCCTGGCGGCTCTTGGGCTACGCCGCGGTGTTTTGGGTAGGTGTTCACCTGTTGGTGATTCTGTATGAAGAGCGGACGTTGGCGAAACAGTTTGGGACGGCTTACACACACTACTGTCAAGCCGTGCCGCGCTGGATTCCAAAAATCCACCGTTGAAGGGCCAGAGACGAAGTAAGGCCGGTGCGCGTCTTCACGCAAAGGCGCAGCCCAACATAGCCCCGTAATGCGCGTCGCTATGGCGACAGTCTGCGACGTGCACTCGACGGCGGGGATTCGTTGCCACGCTCTCGGGCCGTCAAACATTTCGCGTAGCGTGGCCTCGAGTTTTTCCCGCTCCCAAGCCGCCAGTAGCGCAAGCCGTTAGCCAGCCAAACCCCATGCTTAGATCAAGAGCATTCTAAATGACACAGATGATCGCCAAAACCGCAAAAGGTCCAATAGAATACCGTTTTGAAGGCAGTGGTTCCACTGTAGTTGTTCTTAATGGGGGGCATTGCAGCCGAGAGACTCGTCTTTCTCACGAGAAGTTGGCTGAGTATGGTTTCTCGGTCTTAACTCCCTCTCGTCCTGGCTACGACAGTACACCATCCGAGGTAGGCAAAAGTGCTCAAGCAGCAGCCAACGCGCTCGCTGCTCTACTTGACACCTTGCAAATCTCAACCATAGACCTCATTGGTATTTCTGCCGCAGGTCCAACCGCCTTAGCATTCGTCCAACAACAGCCGAATCGGGTACGCAAGCTGATTTTGGAGTCTGCGGTTACAACCGACTGGGACGAGCAAACAATAAGACATTCACGTCTTGTGTTTGGACGGGCTGCAAAGGTAACTTGGGCAATAATGCACATCTTATTGAAACTATTTCCAACTGTAATCATAAAATTTCTTCTGCATGACTTGACAGTTCTAGATGTCAACATGGTCATCAAAAGGATGAGCCCAGATGACCTGGTCTTTATCAAACGCATGATCCAGACTTTACAAGCGAGCACAGGATTCTTAAATGACATTGAACACAGGGTGGATAATCTGGCTACAATTACCAAGCCAGTGTTGGTGATGTATTCACCCAATGATAAAACCGTGTCGCCGAATAATGCTCGACGAATTGCTCATGAAATTTCGACTTGTGAACAATATGAAGTGCCATCTGATACGCACCTGATTTGGATTGGTGACTCTGCCAAGGATGTATGGAAAAAGCGGCTATCATTTCTCATGTCATAATATTGGTTAACCTCAGCAGGCTGCCATCATCGCCCTCCACGCGCCTAACCGCCGTCGCCAAAGACCTGCCAGGCAACAGCGAAGGTCTGGTCTGGCAGAATAACTAATCGATAAATCAAAACAGTTGAAAGCAAATGGTATTCATCTGGCCTGTTCCACGATGCATCAAAAAGGCTGCATGGTACAATCAAACATAATACTGCGAAAAACCATGCAAGCACTAACTTTTTGGAAAACAATCACAATGGATCAATCCAACCTGCTCGAAAATCTGATTTCTCTTTTGAAGGAGAAAGGTATTCGGTATTGCGTGATTGGTGGCCAGGCAGTCAATGCTTATGTAGAGCCATTAGTGAGTCTCGATTTGGATCTTGCTGTTGCGGTTAACCAGTTAGAAGAGGTAGAAGCGCTCCTTGAGTCTCATTTTGACTTAAAACGGTTTCCGCACAGCTTGAATATTGGAATGCCCGGGTCGGATTTGAGGGTACAAATCCAGACGGACGAACGATACAGTTCATTCGTTGAACGGGCAAGCACGCGGTCAGTTTTAGGCATGACATTGCCAGTTGCCAGTGTGGAAGATGTCCTACAAGGAAAGATTTGGGCTGTCATGGACCCGGAACGAAGGGGAAGCAAACGGCAAAAGGACCTGGCGGATATTGCCCGTATCCTTGAAAAATACCCTGATCTGCGTACTCGGGTCCCTCAAGAAATTCGCGCCCGCCTGTTGGACGACTTGGCCAACGATTGAATATTCCAACCCCTTATCTTCAATAAAATCATTCACTGACTTGATCTTCGTCCACCAACCAGGCCTTGACAAGCCGTGCCGTCAGAGACCGATGGCTTATGGTGGGTCTACACCACCACTTCTGCCGTGAGCACACAACCTGGCACGCGTATCGTCGCCATCGCCCTAGACCCGGCAACAGCCAAGACCTGGTCTGGCAGAATAGCTAACAGATAAACGGAACAACGCTTCTTCCCCAATACCCGCAAAGCGTCCAATATTAGCCCTCCCTATCCTCAGCCGGCGCAGCCGTGTTGAAGGATGGGGAGAGCTTTTTTGCTGTAGACATGAAGAATGAGCGCGCCGGCACGAGTGCTATAATAATTTCAGTGAAATTAATCTCGAAAAGATTTAGGTTTTTATTCCCATGTGGGGAGACCACCCATAAACTATTATGCGATCCGCATAAACACTAGTTGGGCGCTTTTCTTGGATGCAATTTAGGTGGGGTTAGTTCCGTCTTATCCCGCCAACCAGTAGATGATTTGCTTGGTACTTCGCGAAAGCAATCTGTCAGCAAGAACCCTATAAATCTAATCTTGTGGAAAATGTTTCAGGGAAGGTGCTCTGGCTAAAACTCATGCTCGTTTATGGAGATGAACGATATGACTATCCACTTTACTAATCCTGCGATCAACTACTATGTAGAAGACGTAGAGGTTACTGCACAGTTTTACATTGAGCATTTTGGATTTGTAGAAACATTTCGCACACCGAAACAGGGTGCACCTGTACACGTTGAAATTACACTTGGGTCCTTCATCTTGGGAATCGAATCTAACGAGGCCAGCCAGACCATGCATGGACTTCCGCTAGGGCCAGGAGGATTTCCACGCGCAGAATTGGTACTCAGAACAGAAAATGTAGACGAGACCTACGCGATGTTGATGGAAAAGGGAGTTGTCAGCCTCCACGCACCACACAATCTTCTTTCGTCACTTCGCGTTGCCTGGGTCATGGATCCTGACGGCAATCCTGTCAGAATGGTGACTCGATCAATAGTGCAACACGAGTGATAAGCAATAAAAAATCCGTCTTTGTCAGCCAGATTAGTCCTCCCTGTTCTGAGCTGGCGCAGCCGTGTCGAAGGATGGGCAGGTTTTTGTTCAGTTGTTAGTTAGTAGTCAGTTGCCGGATATTCAAAAGCATTCTGCATCCTTATGCTGGACTTTACACGCTTTTGTGAGGGACTTCGTAGCGCAGGAGGACGTTGTCGGAGTCTTCCCACCTGCGGGTGTCGATGAGCCGAAGCGATGCGGGAGTCTTGCCCACGAAAACAGGGACTCCTTGCCCTAAGACGAGGTTGCCAATCAGCAAATGGATCTCATCAACCAGATCATGTGCCAGCAGATCGTTCCAGAGGGTCCTGCTGCCGGTTATCAAAATATCTTTGCCCTCCTGGCGTTTGAGTTCGGCAAGCTGCTGATATGCGTCTCGACGCCTGATGATGCGGACATCCTGCCAGTTTCCCTTCAGCGTATCTGAGACGACGATGCCCTTGACGGACTTGCCCGCCTGGGAGAGATCGCGTTGTGAGTCCGTCCACTCGTCCGAGGTAGGATTCTCGGCGACCTTGGGCCAGAAACTTTGGAACAGCTCGAAGGAAACACGGCCCATAAGATGCACGTCGGCTGTACGCAGCAGTTCGGCATTATAGGAGTCGAAGACTTTGCCCATCATTGGGAACATGACCGAAACATCATTCCCTGAACCTGTATGATACCCATCCAGTGAGATGACGTTGTAGACAATGATTTTCCGCATGACTGTTCTCCTTTGGTTCGTTTGCGGGCCGTGGCTTTCGCAAGCGTGTGTAAAGTCCAACTTGAATTTCCATATTTTAACTCTTTCCGTTTCCCTGCTTGCTTCCCAGGTTGAGCCACTTTTTGAATGGATTTGCAGGCTAAAATTCAAACTTCAAGTTTAGAAAATTAGGCGGCACTTTGTAGCTCCATCACACCTGCAC
>DAINRK010000319.1:5009-5697 GCA_036741855.1 Anaerolineales bacterium | reverse complement strand
AATGCCAACGTTTAGAACGCCGCAAGTCGTTCGTGTTTCGCCTGAGGCTGTGGCACGCGCGACAACCTTTGCAAGCGCTGTAATTGCCACCGTGAATTATCAAGACAGCAACCAGACCGCAAAGCAAAAAATCCACGATGATCACTTTGTCTCTAAATTGGGAGAGGAAGCGGTTTGCTTAGTTTTCAAAGGGCGCAACTGCGAGGTAAAAGGTCCAGACTATTCCATCTATACTGGGAAACAAAAATCATGGGCGGCAGATCTGAGAGTCAACTCATTGGATGTGGCAGTCAAGACACAACGCCGCTCCGCTGCAAAACGCTATGGCCTTTCATGGACGTTCCAGGATTCACCCAAACGCCGCGACCCTATTCTTGATATGGAAAATGCGTGGGTATGCCTAGTGGTGTATGAAGATTTGAAGCCAGATTATGAATGTGTAGTCTATCCATTGCGGAAGATCAAACAGCTAATCTTCGAAGCCCCGCGATTGACGAAGCTTGTGGGAAAGAAACTAGCGGTTTATCTGGAAACGCTCCAGAAACACAAGATATTCAAATAAAAAAGCCTCGCGGATGTAATTATCCACGAGGCCCAGTTGCAAACCGTAATCATCAATCGAATATCGAACTACGTTCCTTCTTCCCACGAATTCAAATAATGGGTCTGCGCCTCTGTGAGGGTGTCG
>DAINRK010000319.1:0-4999 GCA_036741855.1 Anaerolineales bacterium | reverse complement strand
AAACAGGCAGTGTATCTGGAGACCCTTCAGAAGCATAAAGTATTCAAATAAAGCCTCGCGGACCTTCATCCACGAGGTTCAAATACTCTGCGAGCACGATGTCGCAAATCTAAAACACTTGCACCGAACGCAAGTGTAGTGTCTTCAATCGTAAATTGTCTAAGTTCCTTCTTCCCACGAATTCAAATAATGGGTCTGCGCCTCTGTGAGGGTGTCGATCTTCACGCCCATCGCTTCGAGTTTGAGGCGGGCGATCTCTTTGTCAATATCTGACGGAACGGAGTAAACCTTCTTTTCGAGTTGGTCTGCGTTCTTCGCCATATACTCAGCGGACAAAGCCTGGTTGGCAAAAGACATATCCATCACGGAAGCAGGATGTCCTTCGGCAGAAGCAAGATTGATCAGTCGCCCTTCGCCAAGGATGTTGATCTTGCGTCCATCCTTTGTTGTGTATTGATCCACAAATGGACGTACGAGACTCGGCTTGCCAGCGCTCATCTTTTCCAGTGCGGGAATGTTGATCTCCACATTGAAATGACCGGAGTTAGCGACGATCGCGCCATCCTTCATTGCTTTGAAGTGTGGGTCATCGATCACATTGATATCGCCTGTCACCGTACAGAAGAAATCACCGATCTTCGCGGCTTCGCCCATTGACATCACCTGATAACCATCCATGACTGCTTCGAGCGCCTTCATCGGGTCAACTTCTGTGACGATGACCAGCGCGCCCATCCCGCGTGCGCGGGAGGCGAGACCGCGTCCGCACCAGCCGTAGCCCGCTACGACAAAATTTTTCCCGGCGAGCAACACATTCGTCGCGCGGATAATTCCATCGATGGTTGATTGACCTGTCCCATAGCGGTTATCGAAGAAGTGTTTCGTCTGCGCGTCATTCACGGCGATCACTGGGAACTTTAAGACTTTATCTGCTTCCATCGCTTTAAGACGAATTACACCCGTTGTCGTTTCCTCCGTACCACCGATCACACCTGCAAGCAATTCCTTGCGCTCTTCATCAGAGAGTCCTCTAGCCCAAGATGAAAGTGAAGGTTCAAGTTTTTCAAAGCGTCCCATCTCAATGAAGAACAGAGAAGAAACAAGATCCGCTCCATCATCCATGGTCATATGCGGCCTGTGTTCCAGCGCAGCACGGATGTGTTTGTAATAGGTAACATTGTCTTCGCCCTTGATGGCGAACGTCGGAATCTCAAATTGATTGACCAGTGCCGCGGCAACATCATCCTGTGTGGAGAGAGGATTTGATGCGGTGAGAACTATATCTGCACCACCTTCCTGCAATGTGTGCATCAAGTTCGCAGTTTCTGTGGTCACATGCAAACAAGCCGACACACGCAAGCCCTTAAGAGGTTTCTCCTTCTTGAACCGCTCGCGGATCGAGCGCAGAACAGGCATTTCACGTTCCGCCCAGTCGATTCGGCGGCGCCCGCCTTCGGCCTGATTGATGTCTTTGATATCGTAATTGCTCATTGTTGCTCCTTGTTTGTGGATCGCGGACTTTAGTCCGCAACTTTATAGCTTGGCGGACCAAAGTCCGCGCCCCGATTTTATTTACAACAAACTATCCAATTTCCCATCATCATCAAAATGTTTTCTAAATCGTTCAATGAATTCTTCCCGTGTATAACCGTGCTTCTGCGGACCTTTTTGCTCCAAACAGTATACTGCTGCTAGTGAACCGATTTCGCCGCACAACTTCCAGTCAAAGCCGCGCGAGTAACCGGTCAAAAATCCGCCACGGAAGGCGTCGCCGACTCCTGTTGGGTCAACGATCTCATCCTCAGGGACGGTTGGGATATGAACCGCGTCCTCACCTGCATAAAGGTCTGCACCATCTTTACCGCGCGTGATGACCAGCACTTTTACGTGCTCCAGCATTTGATCCAGGCTCCAGCCTGTCTTCTTGGAGATCAGCCCAAACTCGTAGTCGTTGCAGAACAAAAAGTTTGCGCCTTCCATATCGCGCGCCAATTCATGTCCATCCAAACGCAAGACCTGCTGGCTTGGATCATATAAATAGTCAATTCCCAACTCGCGGCACTCTGCGGGGAATTTCATCATGGCATCGGGTGCACTGGGCGATACGATGACAAGATCAGGGCTTTTATCCAGGCCTTTCAAAGATTGTGTAGAAGAGTGTGCCATTGCCCCGGGATAGAACGAAGCGATTTGAGCAGAAGAATGGTCGGTCGTCGCGAAGAAGGAGGCAGTGAATTCGCCCGGAATCACCTGCATCAATGAAGTATCCACACCTTTGGATTCGAGCCAATCGCGATAATCCGAAAAATCTTCACCGACAGTTGCCATCACGCGTGGCTTCTCACCAAGCAAAGCCATTGTGTACGCAATGTTTGGCGCGATTCCGCCTCGCTGTTTGGACATCGATTCGACAAGGAATGAAAGACTGATAGATCCTAATCGTTCAGGAAGAATTTGTTCTTTGAAGTGACCCGGAAAGGTCATCAGGTAGTCGTATGCAACAGAACCGGTGAGAAGAATATCCATGTGACCTCCGTCATTGCGAGGAGCGATCGTTGCGACGAAGCAATTTCCTAATGAGTTGGGGCTTGCTTCGTCGGACTTTCAGTCCTTCTCGCAATGACATTATGTATTCGCAGGAAAAGGCGCACTCTTACGAGTGCGCCAATGTCAGCGGGCAAAAGTTTATCACGGCATAACAGGTTTGTCTAGAAATTAACCATACACAATTCTATTTAGAAGCCCATTCCAAAACCACCTTGTATGAATTGATAACTTTGATATGCCAGTATTCCAAACAGGATTGCCATATATACGCTATTCAAGAGGACTAAACCAGCAACTGCAACCAATCCACCAGTGATAACCGAAAGCCATAAAGATTTGCGAACTCCATCCCGAGGATCATATTGAATGAGAATATTGCGCGCGACATTTCCACCATCCAGAGGAAAGACAGGCAGAAGGTTGATCAATCCCCAAAAGATATTAACCCACAACAAAAGTGTGACAAGCAGATTCGCGATTCTGCCACCGAAAGGCACCAATGCTGTCAACGGCAACGGAATAACACCGAACAACCAGTTCGTCATTACTGATCCACCTGATAATAAAACAACGATGATCACAAGCGTAGCCAGTAAAAATCCAGCGACGGGCCCGGCCAGGGCAATGATCAAGTGCTGGTTGGGCCCCAGGGCAACACTTGCCCACCTACTGCCCCAGGCAACGGAATCAGCCATTGCAAGGCCACCTGCATAGTGAAGCACAATACGCGCTGATTGTCCATAATATCGCATCGCAAATGCATGCCCCAATTCGTGAATCAGAATGGAGACAAATACGACCAGAACCCAGCATAACAGTTGAAGCAAATCTCTGGAAAAACCAAAGAGAATGGCAATCAACCAAAATAGTGGATGGACTCGTACCGGAATACCGGCGATGGTGAAATTGAGATCATATCGAGTGGGAGGTGGTGGTTGAAAAAGAAACATAATCGATAATCTTTCTACACGTTAACAACTTTTCTCAGATTGACATCAAACGGCGGATAAACCACTCCATTCTCTGTTACGATGCCTGTAATAAGTCGATTCGGTGTGACATCAAATGCGATGTTGCGCGCCTCCGCCTCTACAGGAGCTACTCGTTCCCCTTGAAACTGAATGCCGAGCACCTCTTCAGGGTTGCGTTCTTCAATAGGTATCAACCCGCCATGTTCAAGGGAAAGGTCAACGGTCGAGGTAGGGACTACTGCGTATGCAGGAACACCATTATCATACGCCGCGAGCGATAACATATATGTACCGATCTTATTGGCAACATCACCATTCGCAGCAACGCGGTCGGCACCAAACAAAACCTTTTGTGCCTTGCCTGCTTTCAAAAAATAACCAGACATGTTATCGCTGATGATCTCATAGGGAATACCATATTGATCAAGTTCCCAGGCAGTGAGGCGCGCACCTTGAAGGCGGGGTCGGGTTTCGTCGACGAGCACATGAATCTTTTTGCCTTGTTCATGTGCTGTGCGAACGACTCCAAGTGCTGTACCCCAATCTACAGTGGCGAGTGCGCCTGTATTGCAGTGGTGGATGATTGTATCTCCGTCATCGATGAGCGCCGCGCCATGTTCCGCCATGCGTTTATTGATCTCTACATCTTCATCCGCGATGCGTTGGGCCTCCTCCAAAACCAATTTGCGAACTTCATCAGCACTTCTTTCTTCTTTTTTCTTTCCAGCAACAGCCATAATTCTATCTAATGCCCAGGCCAAATTGACGGCGGTTGGACGCGCAACTTTCAGCGTAGCAGATGCGGCTTGTAGATCGGCAACCAGGCCGGAAACCGAGGACGAAGTGGATTCATATCCTGCAAGTGCGAGCCCAAATGCTGCAGCGGCGCCAATAGCTGGGGCGCCGCGCACAACCATAGCTTTAATCGCTTGAGCAACGGATTTGTGATCCTTGTACGAAACGATCTCGAATCTCGCGGGCAAGATGCGTTGGTCGATCATTTTCAGTTGATTATCTTCCCAGAACACTGTTCTCATAAACAGAATTTTACTCGGAAAACACTTATACAAAAACCTTATCATCACGGGCAAAACGTGCAATAATACAGGGCGTTTGCAAGATCTAAAGGATCAATGTTCACCAGAATGCGTACGTTGCTCTTTCTGACCGTAATGTTCACATTTAATCTTTTGTGTCGGCCTGTCAACCATCGGCTCCACAGACAGGCGTATCATCCTCGGTCACATCCTCCCAAACGGGATCGGCGTCGTCATCGTGGAAGCTACTTTGCAACTGGGTTATGCCATTATCCAAGAATCAGGCTTGAGTTTTCTCGGCTTCGGCATTCAACAACCGACACCTTCCTAGGGCAACCTCATCTCCACCGCGCAGGACCATTTCATCAAATATCCCTGGCTGGCGATCTTCCCTGGCTTGATGATCTTCATCACCATCATCTCGGTCAACTACATTGGCGACGG
>DAINRK010000318.1:0-5733 GCA_036741855.1 Anaerolineales bacterium | reverse complement strand
TCGCCGCACATATATCGGTGCGCTGCCCGGAAGAATCATTCAAACGATGAAGCGGTCCGGGACAGCCAATCCGCTTTTCATGCTGGATGAGATCGATAAGCTATATTCCGACTTCCGAGGCGATCCCGCCTCCGCGATGTTAGAAGTGCTAGACCCTGAACAAAACTACGCGTTCAGTGACCATTATCTTGAATTGCCATTTGATTTGTCGAAGGTCATGTTTGTCACAACGGCCAATACGTTGGGAACAATCCCACTGCCACTCCTCGACCGCATGGAAGTGATCGAGTTCCCCGGCTACATTGAAGAAGAGAAACTGGAGATTGCGAACCGTTATTTGATCCCGCGTCAGATTGAAGAAAACGGAGTGGACGAACTCAACCTGACGTTCGAGCCGGACGCCGTTCGACGCATCATTCGCGAATATACCTACGAAGCGGGTGTTCGCAATTTGGAACGTGAAATCGGACGCATCTGTCGCAAGATCGCGCGCATGAAGGCAGAAGGTCGGAAGTATCCAATCATTATCATCGCGGAATCAATAGACAAGTTCTTGGGTCCGCAACAGGTCTTTCAAACAGAAGCCGAACGCACAGATGAAGTTGGCGTGGTTACTAGCCTCGCCTGGACGGAAAACGGCGGTGAAATCATGCCCGTAGAAGTGGCCGTGCTTGAAGGCAAGGGCGGATTGCAAATGACTGGTCAGATGGGGGAGGTGATGCAGGAATCCGGACAAGCGGCGTTGACATATATCAAGTCGCGCGGGGCACAACTGAACATTGACTTTGACGTTTTCGAACGCATGGATATTCACGTCCATATGCCTGAGGGCGGCATTCCGAAAGATGGACCTTCTGCGGGGATCACGATGGCAACGGCGATTGTTTCCGCGTTGACAGGTCGCCCGGTGTTCAAACACGTTGGAATGACCGGTGAGATCACTTTGCGCGGGCGGGTCCTGCCAATCGGGGGTGTACGCGAAAAAGTTCTAGCTGCGCATCGAGCTGGTTTGAAGACGGTCATCCTGCCCGAGAAAAATATGAAGGATTTGGTCGACTTACCAAAGACCGCGAAATCTGAATTGAAGATTCTTCCTGTCAAACATATGGATGAAGTGCTGCAGATTGCCCTTGCAAAAGAAGCAACGGTGGAGCCGCCGAGGCCAAAAAGACAACCAAAGGAAGAAACACAGGAAGAAATTGATTAGACTGTAAATCGCATTTGTTGGAAGCAAAATTTAATATGAAATAACCCCGCAGAATCACGAACTCTCGGCGGTAAAATTGACTAGCAAACAGACGCAAAACGCACTCGCGCTTTGCGTCTTTCGTGAACCCCTTTCAAGTATCGAATTTATGGCTCTCACTCTTCAAGGCAAGGTTGTGCTCATTACGGGTGCCTCATCCGGATTCGGTGAAGATGCCGCGCGTCTCTTCGCAAAAGAAGGCTGTAAAGTGGTGCTTGCCGCGCGTCGTCTTGAAAGACTGCAAACGCTGGCGGCGGACATTCAGGATGCAGGCGGCGAGGCACTGGCCATCCCTATGGATATAACCCAGAGGGCGGAAATTGAGTTGATGGTGCAGACCGCGCTTGACCTTTACAGACAGATCGACATCTTGTTCAATAATGCAGGATTCGGCGGCGTCAATTGGTTCGAGAAATTCAATCCTGAACGAGATATTGAAACCATGATCCGCGTTAACCTGATAGGCACCATGCTGGTCACACGTGCGGTCCTCCCTCATATGCTTGATCGCCGCGAGGGCCATATTATCAATATGGTTTCGGTAGCGGGGCTCATTGCCGCGCCAACCATTACAACCTATTCTGCAGGCAAGTATGGTGTGCGCGCGTTCACCGATGCCCTGCGGCGTGAAGTCTCACCGTTTGGGATCAAAGTCTCTGGCATTTATCCGGGTCCCGCAAGGACAGAGTTCGGCGAAAAACTCGAACGGACGCGCTCGCGTGAAACGATTCGAAAAATCAATTACCCTCATCTTACATCTGAATATGTGGCGAGCCGTGTAGTGGATGTGGCAAAGCGCCCGCGCCGCACACTTGTGATTCCGTGGTGGTTCCGTATCATCACGACGTTCGATACACTTTTCCCCGTTATCGTGGATGGGATTTTGTATTGGTTTTCGAAAAAGAATCATGAATTGGATTAAACTAGGCTCCAGCCGCCGGGGACGGCGGCGATTTAAATACGAGCGCCGGGAACGGCGCTCTGAGCATAATTAACTAAGGAGACTCGCATGACTCAACCCCGCTTCGACAAACTCAACGCATCACTCCAGACCTCTGACCTGGATGCTGTTATTCTCAATCCTGGTCCGACGCTGACGTATCTCACAGGCTTGCACTTCCATTTGATGGAACGTCCGGTCGTTTTGCTTTTCGCGAAAGACCAGGATCCTGCCATCGTTCTGCCAGAATTGGAGTTGCAGAAGGTGGCATCACTTCCGTATAAACTTCATGTCTTTTCTTATCCTGAAAATCCTGTAGAGTGGGATAACGCCTTTCGCAAGGCTGTGCAAGCGTTAGGTCTGGATGGAAAGCAAATCGGTGTCGAGCCGCGTCAACTGCGTTTGTTGGAATTTCGTCATGTGAAAAACGGTGCGCCCGAAGCAGATTACCCCGATGCGAGCAATGTATTGTCTGGTTTGCGCTTGAGGAAGGATAAAGCTGAGATCGACGCAATGAGACAAGCCGTAAAAATTGCGCAGGAGGCGCTCGAAGCGACCCTTCCTTCCATACAAGTGGGAATGACCGAAAGAGAAATAGCTTCTGAGTTGGTTGTGCAATTGCTTAAACATGGCTCAGATTCTGAATTGCCATTTGCACCGATTGTCTCTGCAGGGCCAAATGCGGCAAATCCACATGCTTCACCCACTGACCGCAAATTAGAAACAGGTGATTTGCTCGTTGTGGATTGGGGTGCTGCACATGCTGGTTATATCTCTGATCTCACGCGTACCTTTTCAGTGGGAGAAGTGGATGCAGAGTACGAGAAAATTCACGAGATCGTGCAGGAGTCGAATGCTGCCGGTCGGGCGGCGGCAAAACCGGGCGTCCCTTGTTCGGATGTGGATAACGCCGCGCGTGCTGTAATCGAGAAAGCGGGCTATGGCGTGTACTTTACTCATCGCACTGGGCATGGCATCGGCATGGAAGGTCATGAAGAGCCGTATATGCGCGGTGATAATATGCAACTGCTCGAGCCCGGAATGGCGTTTACTGTCGAGCCTGGGATATATCTTCCTGGAAGAAATGGTGTACGGATTGAAGATAATGTAGTGATCACTGAAGACGGCGCAGATGTGCTATCCGATATGCAGAGAGAAAATAGGGTAGTTGGGTAGTTTTGGCCTCTGTCGTCCATGAAGATTTAGGTCTACTTGATCCTCAGCGTGAATCTCCTTCAATGATTTCTATTCGTCGCGCTCTTCCCGAAGAAGCAGATATATTAACTGAAATCGCTCTAGCTGCAAAAGCTCACTGGGGTTATCCACAACGTTGGATGGAAATTTGGACTCCACAACTTACATTCAGCCCTGAATATTTTGAAGAGAATGCAAGCTGGGCGGCTGTTGTAGAAAATAGACTAGTCGCTTTCTACACTTTGCAGGATAAAGAAGGAATTGCGTGGATAGATAACCTTTGGGTGTTACCTGAGTATATCGGTCAAGGTATTGGTAAACAATTGTTCCAACATGCTATAGAATTGGCGACACAGTGTGGGTATAAGGTTCTACAACTCGAAGCTGATCCGAATGCTGTCGGTTTTTACGAGAGAATGGGGATGCACAAAATCAGCGAACGAATTGGGGAAGTGGAAGGTGAGCCGCGAGTTCTGCCGATTATGGAGATGGATTTGTAAAAAAAATTGCGCCTGATAGCCAGGGATGAACGGGTTTGCCAGAACTGGGGATGTGATAGATATCCATTTTTATTTGAACCTTCTAAATTTTAATCCTTGAGAAGCCTTGACTCTTGGATAAGTTATTGCTACAATGTTATCGTTCCCGTTATCGATAACGGGAACGATAACAGAGAACCATATGCGTCAAAGGACCACACGCTCGACTATCAAAGAAGTTGCATCGGTGGCGGGGGTATCCACGCAAACTGTGTCGCGGGTAATCAATGGAAGACCAGACGTTTCACCTGAAACTCGAAAACGAGTTCAAGAAGTAATAGATGATCTAAGATATCAACCCAGCGCTTTGGCGCGCAGTCTTATTCAACAACGTAGTTATACATTGGGTGTAGTCACGGCCGGACTTCGGCATATTGGGCCTTCTCGCACACTTAGTGGGATTACTTCGGCGGCGGAAGAGGCAGGCTACTCGCTTCTCCTTAAAGAACTTCCCAGCTACAATAACGAAGATATTATGCCCATTGTTCAGTCATTTCTTTCGCGCCATGTGGATGGAATTATCTGGGCTGTTCCCGAAGTCGGTGAAAACCGAAAATGGGTAAACCATCCCCCTGCTGACATTGAGGTTCCCCTAGTCTATCTCACGATGGAGCCTCGCAATAATCTTTCAATCGTTACCATCGATAATTATCTCGGTGGGCGGATGGCAATGGCTCATTTGCTCGAGCAGGGCTATCACAGAATTGCGCATATTTGTGGTCCCTTAGACTGGTGGGAGGCACGCCAACGAATGTCCGCCTGGAAAGATTCTTTGATGGAAGCCGGGCTAAATCCCAATGATAACTACTGTGTCGAAGGGAACTGGTCGTCAGCCAGTGGCGCTCTAGCAATCGAAAAACTGTTTGATCAGTATCCTGATATGGATTCAATCTTCGTTGCCAACGACCAAATGGCACTCGGTGCCATGCAGTTTTTCGCCGAAAAAAAGATCAGCATTCCAGAAGATATTGGAATTGTCGGTTTCGATAATATTCCCGAATCTGCCTTTTTCTTTCCCGCTCTCACAACCGTCCAACAAGATCAGCATAATGTTGCAAAATTAGCTGTCGCAGAGGTGATCAAAATTATTGAAGCAGGCTGGCAGGGATTGGATTCTATTGAGACGAAGTCGATCATTCTGCCGCCAACATTGATTGTGCGACAAAGTTCATTACGCGTAATGGAAGGAGGTGAAGCCCAGGGTTAAAACCGTTCTTTCGAAAGGCGGAAGCCCACTGGCATTGTTGGCACGATCACGGTCTCCGGCCTGCCTCAGGAGGAAGACCATAAATTGGTCGTTCAGGCGATTCGAAAGTATCTGGCACAGGAGCAATGAGATGGATGAATTAAATCCAGTAATATCGATGCTGGGACGAAGGCTCCGTTTGGCGGTCATTGGCGGTGGACCAGGTTCGTTCATCGGAGCAATGCACCGCCAGGCGGCCAGACTCGATGACCGCTATGAGATCGTCACCGGTATTCTTTCCTCCGATCTTGAAAAATCGAAAAGGGCTGCCTTGGAACTTGGTATGGATCCCAATCGCTTGTATGAGACTGTGAAAGAGATGCTTGATAAAGAATCCGCCCGTGAGGATGGCGCGGATGTGGTTGCCATTATGACCCCGAACGACAGTCATTATGAATATGCCGTGTATGCTTTGGAGCGTGGCTTCGATGTGATCTGCGACAAGCCGATGACCAACACGCTCGAGGAAGCGGAAACCTTGCATAAAAAAGTTCAAGAGACTGGTTTGGTGTTCTGCCTCACACACAATTACACAGGTTACCCAATGGTCCGTCAGGCAAAGGCGATG